>JBEDDQ010000001.1:0-9928 GCA_041176185.1 Armatimonadota bacterium
GATGGCATCTATAGGGTGGAAGCCTATACGTATCGGTTTGCTGTTGGTGGCTGTGCGATGTTTATTAAGCCTTGGTTCTTTGCAAATCCCATTTATGTTCGCAGCAAAGGCCAGTGATTTCTACAATGATCTTGGCATTCTTTCCTAAAATCTGCCAAATGGCGGAATCCGAAAAGCAGGCATTTTCAACATTACTCTAAAGTGATATGTGACTTAGAGTGCATCCCATGGACGCACCGTTGAACCCGCAGACAAGTCTAATAAGCGCTGAGTACAGAGTTTCAAATATCGATGATTCTATGCATCACGACACGCTCCCTGGACTCATTCTCCCCGTCGTAGCCGTACGGGATGCTGTTTACTTTCCTGGTGCACACTTTCCACTGCTTGCTAGCCGTGAGCGTTCAGTACGGGCCATTGAACAGAGCCAGCAGTACCACGATGGACAGATTCTCCTCGTCACGCAGCGTGACATCTCCGATGAAGCATCCCCGGAGAATCTCGTCAATGTCGGAGTCCTGGCCACTATCGAAAATGTGGCTTGGCTTCAGGATGGCATCGCCCGTGTAACACTCAGTGCAGGTTCCCGTGTCGCCGTTCGAGGTTATGTTGCAACGACCCCAACAATGGTTGCTGCATTTGACTGTATTGGCGATGTCGAATCTGAAGTCGACACGGTAGAACGTCAAGCCCTTGCCCGATTGGTTGTGGAAGCTTTTGAGCTTTTGGTTGAAGAGGGAGTCATCTCGCATCCGGATGCTCTCGCTGCAGTTTCAGGACCATTGGACTCGTCATGCATTACCGACCATATTGGCCCATACCTCCCTACATCTGTTGATGACAAGGTCGCGCTCCTGACCGAAGTTGATCCCGGCAAGCGCCTAAACATGGTTCATGCGTTGCTAATGCGTGAGAAGCACGTCAGTGCTGTGCGTCAGCAAATTCGTGAGCGTCTCGACAATGACTTTGAGCGTGTTCATCGTGCGGATATTTTGCGTGAGCAACTAAAAGCCATACAGGCGGAGCTCGATGTCGTTGACCCGCGGGAAGATGGTAATCTGCACACTGCTAAGCTCGCCGCCGATTCTGATATCCCCGAGTCAGTGCGTAAAGTCATTCTTGAGGAAATTTCTCGATATGAGCGCCTCCCAAGTAACAGCACAGAGTCGTCACTGGCCAAGGATCGTATCGATATGCTGATGTCCCTCCCATGGACACGCACTGCCCCGATGACAATCGATATCCCTACGGCACGGTCGATTTTTGAAGATCGACACTCCGGGCTTGCCAGTGCGAAGAAGCGTATTTATGAGTACCTGGCTGTCCGAAAACAGGCTGGAACTGCGCATACCGCGCCAATCCTTTGCTTTGTTGGTGTTCCAGGCGTAGGAAAGACATCGCTTGCGACATCGATTGCATCGGTTCTAAACATCCCGTTCATCAGAATCGCTCTTGGCGGTGTTCGTGATGAAGCTGAAATTCGCGGGCATCGACGTACGTATACCGGTGCATATCCCGGGCACTTTGCGGAAGCGCTGCGTGAAGCAAAAGTAATTAATCCACTGATTCTGCTGGATGAAATTGACAAGCTTGGTAAAGACCGTGGCGGTGATCCGGCGAGTGCACTCCTCGAAGTTCTGGATCCAGAGCAGAACCATGAATTCCATGACCACTTTGTTGATGTTCCTCTAAACCTGTCACAGGTGACGTTTATTGCGACCGCAAACAATCTGGATGACATTCCAGAGGCACTCCGTGACCGTATGGAAGTGGTTGAGTTTGCAGCCTATAGTGAGGATGAAAAGTTGGACATCGCGCAGCGCCACCTCGTTCCTGGTGCGCTTCGGCGTTGTGGTCTTGGTGGACATGACATCTGTTTTGACGATGATGCGATTCAGACGGTTATTCGTGACTACACACACGAAGGTGGTGTCCGTGGCCTGCGCCGTCAGATCGATTCGATCATGCGGCAGCTTGTCCTCCGGCTGGTCGAAGAAAATACAGAGCTTGGTGCCGTGACTGCAGACCTCGTCATCAGCATCCTCGGACGATCTGCCCGAACCCGTGCCCGTGCATTACCGGAATCGGAAGTTGGATCTGTTACAGGAATGGTTGCTACCAGTGGCGGTGGAGATCTCGTTCAGATTGAAAGTCAGCTCCTGCCAAGCATTCGCGGTGAGCAAGCACTTGACATTACCGGTCAGCTCGGATCTGTGATGCAGGAATCTGCCAGAACTGCATGGACCTGGGTCAAAGCTTACCTTGTTGAGTCCGGTGGCGGCGAACCTATCCGTTCGGTGGATGCACACGTTCACGTTCCCTGTGGTGCCGTTCAGAAGGATGGGGCAAGCGCAGGGCTTGCGATGGCAATCTCTCTCATCTCAGCATATCGGGACGTTCCAGTTCGGGCTGACATGGCGGTAACGGGTGAAATCAGCCTTCGTGGACGGGTCATCCCGGTTGGCGGTATCGCCATGAAGCTCGTCGCCGCACACGGAGCAGGAATCCGCCACGTGGTCATCCCTGATGGAAACATTGAGGACCTCGAAGAATTACCAGTCGGTGTACGTAATGAGTTGACGGTGTACCCTGTATCCACTGCGACTGAAGCCGTTCAGCTTGTGCTGGCCCGATAAGTCGGACCAGCACACTCAACCTAACGCTTAGTGGCGGAAATGCCGGATGCCAGTGAAGACCATAGCGATGTTGTAGTCGTCACAAACCGCGATTACTTCATCATCCTTCACGGAGCCGCCAGGCTGGATGATAGCTGTCACTCCTGCCTTAGCTGCTGTCTCCGGACCATCCGGGAATGGGAAAAACGCATCAGATGCCAGCACGCACCCGCTAGCGTGTTCCGCTGCCTGTTCAATTGCAAGGCGGACCGACCTTACACGGTTCATCTGCCCGGCACCAACGCCTCGTAATGCGCCATCTTTGGTCATTACGATGGCATTAGACTTCACGTGCTTGACGACTCTCCATGCGAACATCAACTCCTTGAGCTCATCGCTGGTCGGTGTCCGCCGCGTTGGAATCACAAAGTCACGTGGATCAAGTGGGGCATAGTCGCGGGTTCCGACGAGGAGACCACCCACAACTTGCTTAATAACAAGCCCGCTCTTTCCCGGACCACCATCCAATGGACCAACCTCGAGCAGGCGGAGATTGGCTCCCCATTTCTTCTTTGTCTGGAGAAGCTCAAGCGCGTCACTGTCATAGCCTGGTGCAACGATGCACTCGAAGAATGTATTTGGTCCGGTGATTCGTTGCGCTGTAGCAAAATCGAGAATGCGGTTGACGGCAAGGATGCCACCAAAGGCTGAAATCGTGTCCGCAGCGCGTGCGCGGTCGAAAGCATCCGCGAGTGTAACACCTTGCGCGCAGCCGCATGGATTAGCATGCTTGATGATTGCCGCTGTAGGAGCCTCAGGAAATTCCTTTACCAACTCCAATGCGCCATCGAGGTCGTAGAGGTTGTTGAAGGAGACTTCCTTACCACTTACATCGAGGCGTGTTGCGCGCCCAATGCAAGGCTCGCCGGTCGTGTTACGTACCGTGTAAAAGGCTGCTTTTTGGTGAGGATTCTCTCCATACCGGAGGACCTGCTCACGTGTAGCAGTGATACGAAGAGTTGACGGTAGCTCTGCAGGAGCATCATCTGTTGCATACTGCGTTTCAAGGTACGAAGCAATCATCGAATCATATGAGGCTGTGTGTGCGTAGGCTTTAGCTGCCAGCTCTTTACGCAATGTTAGCGAGATGCCTCCGAGGTTTGTGAGCTCATCAATAACGCGTGCATAGTCGCTCGGGCTGACGACGATCGCTACGCCGTGGTGATTCTTCGCCGTGCTGCGAACCATGGCTGGGCCGCCGATGTCAATGTTTTCGATCGCATCTTCGATGGTGCAGCCTTCCTTTGCGATCGTTGCTGCAAAGGGGTAGAGGTTTACGACGACGAGGTCGATAGGTGCGATACCGTGAGAGGCGATCGTTTCCATATGATCTGGTTTGTCGCGGTCGGCAAGGATTCCACCATGTACAAATGGATGCAAGGTTTTTACACGGCCATCGAGCATTTCCGGGAAGCCTGTTAGGTCATCGATTGGACGCACCGCCAAACCAGCGTCTGCGAGCATCTTGCACGTTCCACCCGTGGATATCAGATTGACACCTAAGGCACTGAGTTGTTGGGCAAAGGGAAGCAAACCGGCTTTATCAGAAACACTTAGCAATGCAGAGCGGACTGGGATGAGCTCCATCGGTGAAATCTCCTGGGTTCAGAGTGCTGTGCCCAGGCGAACGGCCCATCCGTTTTAACGCCACACTTCCTCGAGGTGATCCCCGTACGCCAGTCGTGCAGCCGGAACTAAAATCGTGTTGCTATGGTATCAATACCGGGTCGGCGGGCGCAATCGGAATCGCCATGCCACCTACCAAGTGTGGTATTGTTTTGATGGCCAATCTGGCGGACTGCCCCGGGGAGACTGTGTCGAGATAATCCACAGACAAACCGCGGGACCATCACTTGGACAACGCTGCACTTTCGCGGCAAAACTCTCACATCCCGTGACATGCACGGGCCCCCAAAAGGATGTTCGAATATGGCAAGACGCCGTACCACCACAGACGCAGATGCCGTTGTGGAACCATTGGATTCCAATGTCGCTGAGACTGGAACTCCTGTTGAATCCGCATCAGAAGTCACCCCAAAGCCTCGCAGGACACGTAAGGCCCCGGCTGTCGCAACAACAGATGCAACATCGACGGAACCTGCGCCTGTTATCGATACGCCAGCCGAGCAACTGGCGCCAAAGCCTCGGCGCACGCGCGCTAAGGCCGCTGATACGGTTGTTGTTGCCGATGAACAATCTGGTATAAGTGTCCAAGCAACCGATGAGCCAGCTGCACCGGCCCGGCAGACACGAACACGCCGTACGACAAAGCCAGTTGTCGAAGAAGCTACACCGACAAGTGTTGCGGAGCCAATGGTCGTGGAAGCGATTGCACCGCAAGTCGTTGTACCTTCCGGACCGCAGCGCACGCGCGGTCGCAGACGTCCGGTTGAAAACGCTACCGTTGTTGAAGTCCCGGTCGTATCAAACGACGACGACTCACAAACCGCTGGTCAAACTGGCCAAGCTAATGAAGAGTCCACTGATGGTGCTGAGAACTACCGTTCCCGCAACCAACGTACCCGGCGTGGCCGTGGCCGCCGTGGTCGCGGTGGGGATGTCGTTTCCGATGCCGGGCAGGACACCGAAAATGCCGCTGGTGAAACCGATGAAACAGCAACCGATGAAACACCCAGTGATCCGTCATCCCGCTCAGCGCGCTCACGACGAGGCCGAGGTCGACGCGGGCGCTCCGGTGAACCTGAGACAACAGAAGTAGCCGCAGGCGCGGAGTCATCCGATGCTACTGGTGGTGAGTCAGACTCTGATGACGATGATGGCCGCGGGGATCGCCGACGTGGTCGCGGTTTGCGCCGGACACGGACCGTCGCCGCTCCACAGCTGATGCTTGGTGGGGATGGTTCATCGGAGACATCTGAGAGCGATGCAGATGAAGCCGCAGCTCCAGCCCGCCGCAGCCAGCGTTCGGCAAACCTTCCACCTGCGATTCCGTTGCTGGTGCCAATTCCAGAAGAGCCACTGCCTCCAGTATTCGCACCACTTTCTACAGACCTCCTCGAGAGATTTTCTGCATCCAGCATCCGCTTAGTGAATGGCCGTCCAATCCTTCACGTTAATGGCGATGCGCGGCCAGCGATCATGTTCTTTGTGAACACAGAAGGTGACTTCGACCGCTCTTTAGCACAGCGCCAGATTCGTTACGCCTATCAGGCTGGTGTACGTGTCTTCACGATGCTCGCACACCTGCCATGGCGAACATCTGCCGATGAGCGTAACTACGCACACCTCGAGGAAATGCTGCAGTTTGTAGCGGATATCGCACCGGAAGCGATGATTCTTCCACGGTTGATCTTCTCTCCACCAAGTGGCTGGGTTCGCCGAAACCCGGATGACATGGCGATTGGAGTAGATGGTCCTACCGGTGATGTCTCTCTCGGGTCGCAGGCCTTCTGGGCTGGCGATGCAGAAGATGCACTGCGGGCAGCTATTGAGCGCATGGCTGCAGGTCCACATGCAAGTCGTGTCCTTGGTGTTTATCTTGAGCATGGTGAATGGATCTACGATCGTGTGGCCGGTTACGACCGCTCACCGGTAAACACAAAGGCATTCCGGCGCTGGCTGCGCTCTGAATATCGAGGGAATGTCGTCCAGCTTCGCGCTGCATGGCACGACGGTAACGTCACGTTCGATAACGCAGATGTCCCAAGCTACCCGGCGCCAACAAACTTTCCTGTGGGGGCTAACCAGTTCTTTGGACCACGCGAACGCCGATGGGTGGACTTCCACAAGTTCTCATCCGCCATTACTGCACAAGTCATTAATCGCCTTGGCCGTGTCGTCAAGGAAACATCTGGTGACAAGCTGACGGTTGCTGTTTCCTATGGCTATACCTTTGAGCTCCCACGAGGGCATAGTGGTCACTTGGCACTCACCGATGTGCTTGCAGCACCATATGTGGACATGCTCACTGGCCCATTCTCGTACACCGGACGTGAAGCCGGTGGAAGTGCGCCATTCCCGAGCCCTGTTGACAGCATCGCGCTTCATGGAAAGCTCTGGATTGCTGAGGATGACACCAAGACATACCTTGCATCCGATGAGTCTCCAGACACGTACAACGTACGCCTCGATGACCTGCGTCAAACACAAACCGTGCATGCGCGTAACTTTGGTGCGGCGCTTGCTAAGGGCACTGGTATTTCGTGGATGGATCTCTGGGGCGAGGGCTGGTTGGATACAGAAGAAATTTGGGAGGCGTTGGCCGCGATGGTCGACTTCGCCTACGTCCACCTCGATCGCCAACTCAAGCGTACGGAACCAATTCCAACTCCGGCAGTGGCTGTATTTGTAGATGAAGCATCGTGTATGAATGTACGCGATGAAGATCTGTTGAACAGTCTTGTTGGCGGGCATCGCGATACGTTTGCCCGTGCGGGCGTGGATGTCGGTTATTATCTCCTCTCAGATCTTGCATCGGAGAAGTTTACGCACACTGTCAAGCTCGCGATTCTTCTGAATGCGTTCACGATTCCCGAGGCGACCCGTACTGCAATCCGTACCAAACTGAACAATCATGGGACTACGGTTGTTTGGATGATGGCTCCAGGGTGTATCGATGGTCCTGTGAGTGAGCTGTCTGAGATTGTAGGTGTTCATCTAAAATTACAGCCTTATGCGAGCAAGGCAGGATCCACGTTCCTGAACAATTCAGGGACGCCGCTTCTTGAAGGCATTAATGGGATGACATTTGGGGATACCGTTCGCCGACATCCGCTGATTGCTATCGATGATTTCCGGTCAAGAACCCTTGCCGAATATCCAAATCGCAATGCATCTGTGGCCATTCGAAAGCACCCACGCCATCAGAGCATGTTTATTGGTGAACCTGTCCTTAGCCTTGGGTTGCTTCGCAACCTCTGTCGACTGGCAGGGATTCATCGGTACCAGGCTGATGATGATGTGATGTGGGTGTCGGACAACTGGCTTGCCATTCACTCCGGGCCTGGTGGAGGCATTAAGGTCGTGCTTCCAATCGATACTGGCCTCTACGATGTCGTTTATGGTGAAGTCATCACGACCCGTGGTTATGGACGTGGCTTCCCAATTCCTGAGCGGGGGACACGCCTCCTTGTTATTGGTGGCACGGATGTTCAAGCCGAATATGGGGCTGACGGTGGTGGTGTCGTTGATGGATTTGGTGATGATGTCCTTCCTGTGTTCGAGCCATTCGTGTTCGAAGCAGAGGATGTTCCCACACAGGTTGATCCAGCACCTGAAGAAGACTTGCTGGCGAAGGCTATCGCTATGATGCCTGAGCACATGATGGAGGCCAAGGCGGTTGACATCGAGACTGACCCTAATACAGGTGAGCAGACTCGACGTCGCCGCCGACGCCGTCGCGGCGAGAGCTACGACAGGGAAGTGGCAGAGCCGTTGGCTGAGAATGCTGCAGCTGCTGTTGTTGAAACCAAGACGCTGCCTCCATTGGATGAGCTTCTACCGGAATCAACAGAAGTAACGGGTGAACTTCCGCCGGTACCAGATGAGCTTCAACCACTCGAATCACTCACCGTAGCTGAGGAAGTTCCTGTGAAGCGACGTCGTGCAACCACACGGCGTACAAAGAAGGCCGTCGATGAGCCTCCAGTGATGGAAGTTGTATCTGAGACAGCTAATGTGTCCGACGCACCAGCGGATCAGCCCATCGCTGAATCGGAACCAGAGGTTACGGAAGGCGAATAGCCTGAAATAAGACAAACCGCCTTGGTCAGGTAATGACTGGGGCGGTTTTTGTATGTCTAACTGCGAACTTAGAACCCACGTGTGAGAGCAAGCCCGAATTGAGACTTTTTACTAGTTTGCGCGCGTAAGAAGATAGTCGGCGAGTGCGACGAGGCGTGAAGCGCGTTCTCCGTACGGAGAAAGTGCTGCTTTAGCATCTATTGTCAGCGCAAGCGCCATCTCTTTTGCACCATCAATACCGAAAATCTTGGGGTAAGTCGCCTTATCAAGCCCTTGATCAGAGCCCGCTGGTTTGCCAAGAGTTGCGGTGTCACCCGTAACATCCAGGATGTCATCTACAATCTGGAATGCAAGTCCAATGCAGTGTGCATAGCGAGAAAGGCGCTTTAAGTCATCCGGACCAGCACCAGCGAATGTCAGTCCTATTCCGACGCTTGCTTCAAGGAGAGCACCTGTTTTTCTCACATGGATATGCTGAAGCTGTTCGCCTGTAAGGGGCTTACCTTCAAACGCGATGTCATCGATTTGCCCTCCCACCATCCCTGCTGGGCCACATGCTGAGGCAAGCATCTGAACTGCGGTTATACGTTGCTCAGCAGATCCAAGATGAGGCTGACTCAATACATCGAATGCCAAGGCAAGGAGCGCATCTCCAGCAAGTATAGCCGTCGCTTCGCCAAACAAAACATGAACCGTTGGCTGGCCACGACGAAGGTCATCATTGTCCAATGATGGCAGGTCATCGTGAATCAGACTGAACGTATGAACCATCTCGATTGCGGCAGCTGCGTGATAAACGGCGGCATCAGGCGGCGCAAAGAGACTATAAGCCTCCACACAGAGGTACGGCCGGACCCGCTTTCCACCAGCAAGTAGGGCATGACGCATCGCCGATGACAGCTCAACTGGTTCCTGAGTTGCTGGAATCAGCGTATCAAAGAGAACTTCCACATGGGATGCTGTGTTGCTCAGTGCATCCGCGAGGTTCATTCGGCAGGATTCAGCCGCTCAGCCGCTTTGACGGTATTTTCCAGCAGAGTGGCAATCGTCATCGGACCTACGCCACCCGGCACTGGAGTAATCGCACTCGCCACCGCTGCACAGCTCTCATAATGACAGTCACCGACATCGGATGACCGCCCTTCGACGCGATTGTAGCCTGCATCAAGGACTACACACCCAGGCTTCAACATATCTCCGGTGATCATTTCCGGTTTGCCGACGGCAGCGACCAGAATGTCCGCTTGTCGGGTGATTTCGGCAAGGTTCTGAGTCCGTGAGTGACAAATCGTTACGGTTGCATCACGGTTTAGGAGCAGGAGGGCCATCGGCTTTCCGAGGATAACTGAACGGCCAATCACAACGGCGTGTTTACCCCTAATATCGATGTTGTAACGGTCGAGGAGTGTGACCATACCCTGTGGAGTACAGGCAACAAATGGTGCATCACCTTTGACCAGTTCACCAAGACTTGCGCGTCCAATGCCGTCTGCGTCTTTGTCGGGGGAGACGGCTGCGAGGACTGCATGCTCATCTATGCCCTTTGGAAG
>JBEDDQ010000002.1:0-9602 GCA_041176185.1 Armatimonadota bacterium
GATCTGCACAATATGCAGTACGTGCGACATTTGGGTCACCAACCATGATGAAGCGACCGTTGAACGCACCGGCCATGTAGCCAGTCTTGACCTTGATTGCTTTAGCATGGCCATCGACGAACGCGTAGTTCAGCATGCCGCCGCTGTGGCGAAGCTGTCCGGTTGCCGTTCCGTTCCAAGTATCAGCGCAGAATCCGATTCCAAGGGTCATACGTGGGGTGTCATACGTATCACCGAATGCAAAGGTACCTGCAGGCTCGGTGATTGCTGCCAACGATACACCTGGCAGGTGGGAACGAGTCATTTCTGGGTTTGGCTGCTGACGCTGAAGCAGTCCGCCGCCACGCCAACCGATTGGACCCCAGTTGTAGCCGTAGCCCGTGTATTTGCGAAGGCGGAAGGATTGACCGCTGTCAGCTACGTTACGAGTCGTGGCAGGCCCCTCGTTGCGGTCCGGGCAGTACAAGAAGTCAAGGTTCTTGAAGTATGGGTATAGCTCGGTCCACCACTCCCAGCCAGATCCACGTCCGGATGGAGTTGTCTCATCGTAGTCCTGAACATACATCGCAAAGCCAAGACCGATTTGCTTGACGTTGGAGAGGCAGGAGATTGCACGGGCCTTAGCACGTGCCTGTGCAAACACAGGGAACAAGATTGCAGCGAGGATTGCGATGATTGCGATAACCACCAGAAGCTCGATCAGCGTGAAACCGTTTTGATTGCGACGCATTGAAACCACCTTCACCTGTGCAGTCAAGATCACCGCACAGCATATATGAAATACAGTTGCCGCTTCATCCGCCCATCCAAACCCACAGGAACATCACGGGCGATATCAGCGAATCCAGCATACCGAGTCGTCAGTCAACGCAGTATGAAGAACGTCTTAACATTTCGCTTAACACAGACCATTTTTCCTGCATCAAATGTGTTATTTTTTACAGTTTTCGGATTTCAAGTAAAATTACTGGTAATAGCCGGGCGACATCTGTGAGGTTTCCAAACACAGCCAGTTTGAAACTTCCAACGGGTTGCAACACAATGCAGTCCAATTCGATAGTGTGATGCCACCGCAAGCCGATGACATGCGTAATCCAATAGATGCCTAGACACATTGCGCGTGACGTGACGTATTCATCCAAACATTCGTAACGGCAAGCCGCCTCCCGATGCGTTATCCTATAAGGCTGGTTGCAGACTTAATTTTGTCAGCCATCCAAGGAGTCGCAAATGGGTGCAGTGGTCGTGGTCGGAACACACTGGGGTGATGAGGCCAAAGGAAAGCTTGTTGACATCCTCTGCCAGGAAGCCGATGCAGTCATCCGCTACGGCGGAGGTCCGAATGCCGGGCACACGGTTCAATTTGCCGGAACACAATACAAATTCCACCTGATCCCAAGCGGTGTCCTCACCCCTGGAGTCATTTCCATCATGGCCGATGGAATGGTTATCGACCCGTGGACCCTCACCGATGAAATCAATGCCCTTGTCGCGAAAGGCATCGATGTCTCCGGTCTGCGCATTTCTCAAAATGCCCATGTCATCCTTCCGTATCACCGTGACCTCGACATGCATGAGGAAACTGCGCGTGGCAAGGCAAAAATCGGCACAACCGGCCGCGGAGTCGGCCCCTGTTATGCTGATAAGGCAAGCCGTGTCGGTATCCGCATGGGCGACATCACCAACGCCGCACGCCTCCGCGAGCGCCTCGAACAAATCATCCCGCTGAAAAATGCAATCTTAAAGCAGGTTTTTCAAGCAGAGACATACACCGTGGATGCAATCATCAAACAGCTCAGCACCGTAACGGCAACCCTCGCACCGTACATCTGCGATACCCAAGCACTTGCGCACGACCTCATGGATGCCGGTAGCAAGATTTTGTTCGAAGGTGCGCAGGCAACCATGCTGGACCTCGATGGCGGCACGTACCCATTCGTGACGAGCAGCCATCCGATTTCTGGCGGTGCGACGATTGGCACGGGTATCCCACCAACAGCGATTTCGCAGGTTCTCGGCGTTGTCAAGGCCTACACAACACGTGTTGGCTCCGGAACATTTCCAACAGAACTCCTCGATGAGCGCGGCACCCGAATCCGTGAGCGTGGCCATGAGTACGGCACGACGACCGGGCGGCCACGGCGTTGCGGCTGGCTGGATGCATTTGCCCTCAAGCATGCCGTCCGAGTGAATGGTCTTACTGGAATTCACATCGGCCATCTCGATGTCCTTGCAGGCTTTGATGAAGTTCAAATCTGTACCGGCTACACCCGTGGTGGCGCGGCGCTTAACCGCTTCCCAAGCGGGGATGTTCAGCTGCTCGATGGCTGCGAACCCGTTTTTGAAACCCTCCCGGGCTGGGATGAAGCCGGCGTCGAAAATGCGACATCGTATGATGAGCTCCCAACCAACGCCAAGGCCTATGTGGCCCGTGTTCAGGAGCTTGCAGGTGTTCCGGCGCGCTTTGTTTCGGTCGGCCCCGGCCGTGAACAAACCTTTCAGCTCCCGGACAGCCCATCCGCAGCTGAGCTCTTCAGCATTTAGTTACGTGAGACAGCGATGACCGACATCCCTAACCGCTGGGCCATCGCCGGCCCAACCGCGGTTGGTAAAACCGCAGTCGGCATCGCCGTCGCTCAAAAACTAGGCAGCGCCTGCATCTCGGTGGATGCCGTTGCCGTCTACCAAGCACTCAACATCGGTAGCGCAAAACCAACTGCCGATGAACAAAAAAGTATTCCGTGGTACGGCATCGATCTGGTTGCCCCCACAGATGACTTCACCGTCCAGGACTTCACAGCCCACGCAGAGGGCGTTTTGGCGGACTATGCTACGCGTGGCCTAACCCCACTTATGGTCGGTGGGACGGGTCTCTATATCCGACCGATGCTGGCAACGCTTTCCATACCTCCCGTTGGACCCCAGCCAGAGCTGCGCGCGACCTGGACGGATGAAGCTGCGGTCCACGGAACAACGTTGATTCACGAACGCCTTCAAAAGGTCGATCCGGAATCCGCTGAGCGCATCCCACCCGGTGACCTAAAGCGCATCATGCGTGCGCTGGAAGTCCACGCAGTTACCGGAAAACCGATGTCATCCTGGCGGACACCTGCGGGAGTCCACGGTATCCCTAAGCACGGAGCGCGCTTGATTGTGCTCGAACGAGATATGACAGAGCTGGATGTGCGCATCAATGCAAGAGTTCGGCAAATGATGAACGATGGCTTTTTAGCCGAAGTGGAAGGTCTGCTTGCCGCGGGAATTCCACCGGATGCAAAGGCAATGCTAAGCCTTGGATACCGGCATCTGGTAGAGTATTTGTCGGGAAAACGTGGATATGACGCCACGGTGGATGCAATTGCGCAGGACACCCGGCGCTTTGCCAGACGCCAACGGACATGGTTCCGCGGAGACCCACTGACGGAATGGTTGACCATCGATGCCGGTGAAGCCGTCGCCGATACTGCAGAGCGGATATACCGTCTGCTGACTGAACCAACGCCAGGCAAATAAGGAGTGAATGATGCAGAGACATCAAGGTTTGCAGGACCTCTTTCTAAACCAGGTCCGCCGTGAGAACATCGCCGTAACGATTTACCTCTCCAACTCGGTCCAGCTGCGCGGTACCGTCCGTGGCTTTGACCAGTTCACGATTTTGCTGGACTCACCCGGCCGCCCAACACAACTGGTCTACAAGAGCAGTGTCACCAGTATTGTGCCAAGCCGCCAGATCAGCCTGCGTGAAGCAGCTGAGAAGGGCTTTGATATCACCGAAATCGCCGATGGAGCTGAGTCCGAATAGTGAATGTCCCGTTTGCGAAAATGCATGGCATCGGCAATGACTTCGTCCTAATCGACAGGATTGCGCATCCGTGTATCCCTGTCGATGTCATCGAACGTAATGCCCCTTGTCTTTGTGACCGCCATTTTGGTGTAGGCTCGGATGGCATCCTTGTCGTCGAACCGTCATCCCGGGATGGCATCGACCTTGTCTATCGTATGTACAACCCGGATGGCTCCGAGGCTGAAATGTGCGGTAACGGCATCCGCTGCTTTGGCAAATGGGTCTATGAAAATGGCCACACGGACAAGCGTACGATAACCGTCGAGACAAAGGCCGGCGACCTTGTGCTTGAGCTGAACGGTGATGGCGATGTCGTGGACAGCGTCCGCGTCGATATGGGTCCCGCACGCCTCAGCCGCCCAGAGATCCCGATGACAGGCCCGGATGGCCCAGCTGTGAGCGAAATCCTCGATGTCAACGGACACGACTTAGCCGTGACAGCCGTCTCGATGGGAAATCCACATGCGGTGTACTTTGTCGACACCGTAACGGATGAATCCATCAATACCATCGGTCCTGAGCTCGAAAAGCATTCCCGCTTCCCGCGCAAAACCAATGTCCATGAAGTTCAGGTGCTAAGTGCATCACACCTTCACATGCTGACGTGGGAGCGTGGCGCCGGCAGGACGCTGGCCTGCGGTACGGGAGCGTGTTCCGTCGCCGTGGCCGCACATCTAAATGGTTACTCAGGCCGCTCGGTCAACATCACTCTCGCTGGAGGGGACCTGCAAATCCTCTGGGATGAAGCATCCAACCATGTCTTTATGACAGGGCCAGCCACCCTCGTTTACACCGGCTCCATCGAGCTGAACTAACGTCGTGCCGCCAGCCACCGGCGGCACACACTGAAAGGAAACATCACCATGCCAGTCCGTGCCAAGCGCCTCGACCTGATTCCACCCTACCTCTTTGGAGAAATTGCCCGCCTCAAGGCTGCAGCACGCGCTGAAGGCAAAGACCTCATCGACTTCGGAATCGGCGATCCTGACCAGCCAACCCCAACCCCAATCATTGATCGTCTTTACGAGGAAGCAAAGAATCCTGAGACGCACTGCTACGATGAATCCGATGCTGGCGATCCAATCTTCCTGAAGCAGGCGGCACAGTGGTTTCACAACCGCTATGGCGTCGAAGTCACTACGGACCAAATGGTACTGCTGATCGGGTCCAAAGAAGGGCTTGCCCACCTTTGCTGGGCCTACATCGATCCAGGCGACATCGCCCTGATCCCAGACCCGAACTACACCGTTCCTAAGGTCCAGACGCTGCTCGCCGGTGGACAGCCTCACCTCATGCCACTGACCATCGAGAATAACTTCCTGCCTGACCTCACCGCCATCCCCACCGATGTCGCAAAGGCAGCAAAGCTCCTCTTCCTCAACTATCCACACAACCCGACTGGGGCGATTGCGCCGCTGTCGTTCTTCAACGATGCCGTGCGCTTTGCAAAGGAATACGATCTCCTGATTTGTAACGACTGTGCATATGCAGAGGTCGGCTACGATGGCTATCAGCCACCAAGTATCCTTCAGGCCGAGGGTGCTATGGATGTTGCAATCGAGACGCACTCCCTCTCCAAGACCTTCAATATGACCGGATGGCGTATCGGATTTGCCGTTGGAAACAAGGAAGGCATTTCGACACTAAACCGTATGAAGTCGAATATCGACTCCAAGCAGTTTGCCGCCATCTCGCGTACCGCAGGCTGGGCACTGCTTAATGCATCCAATGCCGATACGTTCGCGCTATATGACCTCCGCCGCAAGCGCCTCATCGATGGCCTGAACTCCCTTGGCTGGAAGCTCGACTATCCAAAGGCTGGCTTCTTCGTCTGGATTCCAGTGCCAAAGGGCTATACATCGATGACATTTGCCAAGGAACTCCTTGAAAAGGCTGGCGTGCTTGTCATCCCAGGGCTTGGCTATGGCGAAAATGGCGATGGCTACGTCCGGATGTCCCTGACCATCAATGGCGATGTCGCTGGTGAGCGTGTGGATGAAGCCATCCGCCGCATCCGCGAAACGGTAACGCTCGAGTTCTAAGGAGTCGACAAAATGGCAAATAAAAGCAACCACATCGCAACCACCTGTGTGCACTCTGGCCCGATGCCGGATGCGCACGGTGCGGTGATGCCTCCAATCTACCTCTCATCCACATATGCATTTGAGACCGTTGGCAAACAGCGCACTTTTGACTACGGCCGATCGGGAAACCCGACACGCTTCGCTCTCGAAACGTGTTTGGCAGAGCTCGAGGGTGGAATCCGAGGTTTTGCATTCGGAACTGGGATGGCTGCGACGGCAACGCTCATCCAGCTGTTCAATGCAGGTGACCACTTCCTTGTCCATGATGACCTTTACGGCGGAACGTACCGCTTGATGGCATCCGTGATGACGACCAAGGGCGTGGATGTCGAGTTCATCAACATGCGTGACCTCGATAAGCTGCGCGCGGCTATCCGCCCGAATACCCGTGGTATCTGGACAGAAACCCCAACCAACCCCCTGATGAACCTTCTTGACCTCGCAGCAATCGCTGAAATCGCTAAGGAACACAATGTCATCACGCTCTGTGACAACACTTTCCTTTCGCCTTACTTCCAGCGCCCGCTGGACCTCGGGATGGACATCGTGATGCACTCGACGACCAAGTACCTCAACGGTCACTCCGATGTTGTCGGCGGCGGTGCGGTGACGAACAACCCTGAGCTGGCTGACAAGATTGGGATGCTTCAGAACGCGATGGGCAGTGGGCAAGCACCATTTGACTGCTTCCTCGTGCTCCGCGGTATCAAGACGCTGCCTGTCCGGATGGATGTCCACAACGCAAACGCGCTTGCACTTGCGAAGTGGCTTCAAACCCGCCCCGAAATCAAGGAAGTACTTCATCCTGGGCTTGAGTGCCATCCACAGCACGAGCTGGCAAAGCGCCAGATGAGCGGCTACGGCGGGACGTTCTCGTTCCGGATGCAAAATGGCGAAATGGTCAAGAAGGCGCTGTCAAACGTCAAAATGTTCACGCTGGCGGAGAGCCTTGGCGGCGTTGAGTCGCTCATCGAACAGCCTTGGACGATGACGCACGTCAGCATGCCTGAAGATGTCCGCGTGACCGTTGGCATCACGGATGACCTCGTTCGTGTCAGCGTTGGCATCGAGCATATCGATGACATCATCGCCGACCTACAGCAAGCCTTCGAGGCATAGGAGAGATTTATGAAAAGCCGCGGTTCCTTGAAGCTCGTTACCGTTGTCATGATGGGCATGTGTGTGTTTTACGGAGCCCTGGCTTTTCAAATGCCAGTCGAGACCAAAGTCATTGACCAGCCGACATTCCTTGTATTCAGTATTTTGGCTGGGCTTGGCCTGCTGGGTGGTGTAGGGAACGCTCTCCTTACCAGCCCGATGCTACCTGCGAGTATGGCGAAAACAAGGCTGATGATTAGCCTTGCGCTCATGGAATCAGCCGCACTGATGGGCTTTGTCCTGCGGATGATGGGTTCCAAACCATTGACGGTTTTGGCCTTTTTTATCGCTCCTCTTGTAGCGATTGGTGTTCTTATCCTTCCCCGAGCATTGGCAAGCCAAGATTAGCGATTGGGATTACAGGCACTGCCTGCAACCTCATTTGCGTTATTGGTATATAGTGCATCCACGCACCATAAGGGGATGCCGACATGCCAAACGTTCCAACAACTGAGCAGCAGTTCCTCACCAGTTACCGCAAGATTTCCATCGCGACCTGGTCCCACCCCCGCGACCCGAGCACGTATTCGTGGCTGGAGCTTCCGGTTGAGGAAGCAGAAGCATTTCTAAAAACCATCAAGGCCGATGTTCGCCCAAGCCTCACGCATTATGTGGCGCTGATTGTTGCCAACTGTTTGGACACATACCCGCAGCTCAATCATGTGCTTAGGGGGCGAAATCTCTACCGCCGTGCATCCACGGATGTCTTCATCACCACCCTCCTCAAGAAAAAGGGCAGCCTGGACCTGTCAGGATTTGTCCTCAAAAACATGACCGGCAAGGGACTTCCCGAGCTGGCATCGGAGTCAAAGCGCCTGACAGAAGTCCTCAAGGATGGCACCGACAAGGGGATGCAGCAGGTGCAGCAGGTTGCGATGCGGGTTCCCGGGTGGCTGTTTGGCCCCCTGATGCGTATCCAGATGTTCTTTCAGTACACCCTTAATCTCTCCCTTGAGGCGATGGGGATTCCGGATGACCGCTTCGGCTCGGTGATGATCTCAAACTTCGGCCCACTGGGTATTGAAAATGCGCTTGTGCCGCTTTCTCCTTATTGCCGCTGCCCGGTCATCATGGGTATTGGCGCTCCCAAAAAGAAGGCTGTGGTTGTGGGAGACGAAGTCGTCGTTCGCAAGTGCGTCACGATTTCGTTCACCTTCGACCACCGCTACGCAGATGGCGCTCACGGAGCCGTGTTGCTGCATCGGTTTGAGAAGATGTTCGTCAACCCGGAGCAGTACCGCAGCGTGTTCCTTCCTGAAACGCCATCTAGTGATGTAGCGCAAGCTGATTAGCCAGCATTGCACTGATTTCCGGGTAAGGCTACGTGCTTATTGACCCTGACGGGTGAGGAAAGGCTTGATATCCGGGAGGTTTATATCGGGATGCGCGCCTGTGAGGCGCGGAGCAGTAGCCGTTTGACCGGGCTTTACGTGCCCCCAGTTACTGAAGCCGCCATTTTCAAGGAAGAAACGCCCACGGGAGTCGATCAGGCCATCGAAGTCGATACGGTCACCGGCCGAGCCAGTCGCATCGCAGGTGAACTTGATCGTGTTGAGGTTTGTCCAGCTACCGGCGGCATCATGGACCCACGCCGGCCCGAAACGACAGCGGCGCTTGAGCTGTCCGGTCTCTCCACCAAAGTTCTCATTGAACGAGTAGAGCCCGCGCATGAACTGGCCATCCTTGGGAGCACGGAACCGCGCAATCAGGCCCCATTCGCGCTTGTCTGGGAAGTAAAACCAGCCTGTGTAGGTCGTAAATTTCCCACTCACTTCCGCCGTCATGTAGAAGCGAAACGTATCACCCAGCTTCCAGTTGTAGACGAGGTGGCTGTGTCCACCGGTGCCTTCGTTGCCAAAAGAGTCTGCGACAACTCCAGGTCCCTTCGCGAGGAGGGTAACCCTATTTTCAGAGCCGACTTTGTTGCGGTCAACGGCTTCATCCCCGGCATCCCAGACACTAAAAATGATGCGACGTTCGGTTGGTGAGTTCACCTGCATCCCGAAGTAACCACGATGCCAGCCACAGACTTCGTAGTAGGTATGGATGGGGTCTGTCTCAGGCGTGCACTCATTGTAGAAACCGGCGACTTGTTGGTCTCGCGTCGTCGGATAGCCGAGGTGGATGCTCGCGCAGTTGCGGCGTTCTTTGTAGTTGAAATGCGCACCGCTGGTCGCTGGTCCGCTCAAGATGAGCGCGACAACTTGCGGTACGGAGCGCTTACCGGATGCCGGGCCGCCCCCACTACTGCTCAGCGCAAACGAAACGAACTGCTCTTTCTTCGAAGCAAATGTCCGGCAGGCGATATCAACGGCTTTGCCATCCGGGGATGCTGGAACCCGAACTTCCTGGCGCTGCCCATTGACCACAAATGTCAGGTTAGAGTCGATTTCCTGGGCTGGAATCACGCGAAGCTTGATCTCGCACACACCCATAGACAGCTTGCCAAACCAGGTCAGCGTCTGAGCACGATTGGTTAGCGCCGTCGGCTGGTTCTCACGGATTTCCAAAACATA
>JBEDDQ010000003.1:0-4490 GCA_041176185.1 Armatimonadota bacterium
ATTGGGGAGCAGCTTATAGAGGTTGTACATCAGGGATGACGCAGCGGGGTAGGCTGCTGACTGACTAAGATGCTCTACGAGCTGGCGGTTTCCGGTTCCTGTCTCAAACATAAAGACTGGCCCGCTCCCGCCACGTGCCTCAAGATTGATGATCACACCCTTGCCAAGTTTCTTGGCTTCATCCGATGCAAACCAGGCCTTGGCACCTAGAAGACCGAGTTCCTCAGCATCTGTGATGACAACGTAAACATCATTGATGAGTCGCTGGGCACCGAGTGCCCTCAGGGCTTCGAGAATCGCCGCTACGCCCGCCGCATCATCCCCTGCCCCAGGTCCAGTCGGAACTGAGTCGTAGTGCGCCATCAACACCAATGGAGGTCGAGGCTTTACTGCGGTACCTTTACGGAAACCAATGATGTTTACGACATTTGCAAGTGTCGTCCCACGCTTTGATTTGGATTTTGCGACAGCTTCATGCTCGTGAACATCCAGTTTTAGGGCACGAAGCTGCTCAACGATGTACCCGCGGACGCGGGCATGCTCAGCGGTGCCTGGCGGATGCGGTGCCTTTGCGATTATCTCGATGTGCTTTTGGGCACGAGCAGCGCTGTATAGCTCCGGAGATGCCATCGAGGTAAGCGGAGCCGGCCCCCAGAAGACTGCTAGGCCAACTAGCATCGCACCAATTGCGACAAAGAGTGTCATCAGGAATGCCACGAGTGGCGGTGGCAAAATGCCATCCCCTGATTTCGCTTTCGTCGGGTTTGCAGCGCGCCGCGGCTCGTCCCCAATTGATTTTCGCTTTGCCATCAAATCACTATTCCCGCAAAACACCGCGTTTGACTCGATGTCAAGCCCGAAAACGTCTGACATCTCTATGGAATATACCAAGGAGCAACAGATATTACGTAATCGGTTGCGCCTTAGCATGCTACATGAGCAGTAACAATGACTGTAAAAACAGGAATATACGAATAACGCTAGAATTACACATGCCAATTATGTTGACTTTGTGTCCAAGTGCACCCCCAGCCATCGTCCCCTCGGTTGCAGATTCCATTCTAAACGTATCGGCGCAATGGAGAGTGCCTGCTGATGTGTTATCCGCAATGTTTGCGTTGCAAACCAATGAGTCATCTGCGGGCCTACAGCGACCATCAGTGGACGAAATGGCTAAGCGACTAGCGATCGCATGGACCAGGGCTCCAATCATCGGGAATGGCAATCTTGAGGACGGCATCGGCATATATGAAAGCTGGTACTTTGACATCGGGCGTGCAGGGACGGGCAAGGATGGGCCTCTGGCCAACCGTTACGCTGATACCGTCCTTGATAGGCTTGCCAGCGGGAGTCATCCTCTAGGGACACGGATTAATGTAACCCGAGTCCGACCAGACCAGCTGTCGTGGGGACGTAATGTCTTTGGCCCGCCTGCACCATGGCATTTCACAGGGATCACGCCACGAAGTCCTGGGAAAGCTGTCATCGATATTCCGATGCCTGTGATGCAGCAGGTCTGGGATGCTCCTGATGGCTTTGATGGTAGTGGCTCCTGTGGCCCGGTTTCGTTTCTAATGCTACTCAAAATCGCCGCACAGCCGGTCAGTGTGAGCGACAGTTACAATCATGTCAGCCAATATGGGGGTTTGTTGAAGCCTGTCGATGACAGTATCACCGAGCCTGACCGAGGCACTGTGCACTACAAAATGCTACGGTTTATACGAGGGTACTTTCCGACGGCCAGTATGGTTTACGGGTCAAAGGTAACCAAGCAGCGCGTCATTGCTGAGCTCAATGCTGGCCGTCCCGTGATTCTGGGAACAAAAGTGACGGGTGCCGGTCATCTGATGGTCGTTCGTGGGTACACAGATGATGGCCGCATCATCGTGAATGACCCGGCAGGCAATCAGACTCGGGCCGCCCGAATTGGACGCCCGGATGGTAGCTATAGCCCAACGGGAAACCGTTACTGGAATGGCGGCGGTGAAGCAGCCCAATATGATTGGGAAACGTTGGAGGTCCGTTGGGTGCTCTTTATTGGTCCGCGGGTCCCTGATGCTGATGAACCAGAAGATAAACCTTGAATATCTGTGTTTCTTCTTGACAACCGATGGCTGGAGCGATATCTTCAGGGGGCGGATTTTAGTCCGCGACCACCAGCCCAGGTGGCGGAATTGGCAGACGCGCACGTTTGAGGGGCGTGTCCCGTAAGGGGTAAGGGTTCAAGTCCCTTCTTGGGCACTTTCAGGAGTCACATCGGTGACTCCTGTTTGTTTTTATGCCGTCTGTCTATATGATTGGCGCTTGACTTTGAAACGAAAAAGCTCTGGGACTTAAGTAACCCAGAGCTTTTCGCAACGATCTGAAATCGAACGCTAGCGCCCCGCTACCATCGGAGCAATCAACAAGCTGACAACACTCATGACCTTGATGAGAATCGCTACGGCCGGTCCTGATGTGTCTTTGAACGGATCACCAATCGTGTCTCCAACGACAGCAGCTTTATGGGCATCCCCGCCCTTTAGCTCACCCGAGAGACCATCTTGTTCGATGTGCTTTTTTGCGTTGTCCCAGGCACCGCCTGCATTGGCCATAAAGAGGGACATTGTGGATCCAACGGCTAGTGCACCGGCAAGCATCCCAGCCAGCGCTTGTGGGCCCATTATAAAGCCGACAGCGACGGGTGCAAAGACAGCAACGAGTCCTGGCTGAATCATTTCTAAAAGTGCAGCCCGTGTGGCGATGTCAACGATACGCGCAGAGTCCGGGTCAGCCGTTCCCTCACGTAATCCAACAATTTCATCAAACTGGCGCTTGATTTCCAGAACAATCTTCTGTGCAGCATTCCCAACTGCGAGCATCGTACTGGCTCCAACCCAGAAGGGAAGAATGGATCCAATCAAAATTCCGATTAGGATACGTGCATCCGTGAGCTCAAGTTTGATGTCGTGGCCCACCGCTTCTTTAATCTCAAGTGAGAAAGCGGCAAACAATGCAACAACCGTCAGCGTGGCACTTCCGATTGCAAATCCCTTGCCAATCGCAGCCGTTGTGTTACCCACAGAGTCCAGCTCATCGGTGATGGCACGAACATCCTTGCCAAGTCCCGACATTTCTGCGATGCCACCGGCATTATCAGAAATTGGCCCATATGCATCAACCGTCATTACGATTGCAGTCGCAGCCAACATCCCCACCGCTGCCATCGCGATGCCATAGAGGCCAAGGGCCATGTTGCTGACGTATGCGGTTCCGCAGACGATAACCATCGGAATCGCTACGCTCTGCTTACCTACCGCAAGGCCCTGGATGACATTGGTGGCAGCACCGGTTATCGATGCCTGTGCGACGGATCGAATTGGGCTATGTGCTGTGTAGTATTCGGTGATGAGTCCAATCAGCGCCCCTCCAATGGCTCCTGCACCTAGACAAAGTGTGACAGCCTGTGTCGCTCCAAGCATCCCGACAACCGCGGCAGTAACGACGACCAGCACAAGTGGCGGAACGATCAGACAGCTTCTAAGAACTGTTGCAGGTTTCATGTTACGGAGAGCACGTGCAACAAAGATGGAGAGGATTGAGATGACTAGACCAAGTGCAGAAAGCACAAGTGGCAATGCAGCACCGATGGACTTAGCGAGTTCAAACGATGTTCCGGCTGGAACCAGTTTCGCGAGTGCTTCGGGGGAATCAGATGTCATCGCGATGGCGGTTGCCGCAACGATGGCCGCGACCATCGATTCATAGATGTCAGCCCCCATACCAGCGACATCACCCACGTTGTCCCCTACGTTGTCTGCAATGACTCCGGGGTTACGTGGATCATCTTCAGGAATACCTTCGACGACTTTGCCTGCGATATCCGAACCGACATCCGCGGCTTTGGTGTAGATACCTCCTCCGACACGAGCAAATAATGCTATCGAAGATGCGCCTACGGCGAAAGCGTGGAGCAGGGATGCTTTTCCGGGGAAGAGAGCAGCGATCGTGCTAAGACCAAGGAGTCCCAACGCAGCGACAGAAAGTCCCATGACGGCGCCACCATCGAGGGCAACCAGCAATGCGTTAGGCTTTTTACCGGTTCGTGCCGCCTGCGCTGTACGGACATTAGCGAGGGTTGCCGCCCGCATCCCGCAGAATCCAGCCAGAAGCGATAGGAGGGACCCAGCTGCAAATGCGCCTGCGGCTCCCCATCCCATGAAGACGCCCATGAGGATAGATACGACTAAAATATAGCCAGCAAGGACTTGGTATTCACGCCGCAGGAAGGCCATCGCTCCATCCTGAATGTAGCCGGCGATTCTATTCATCGCGTCATTGCCGGCCGGTTGCTGATTCACTCTGACATAGAAGAATCCGGCAGCCACCAATCCGGCACCGCCAGCAACAAACGGGAGCTGATTCCACAAACCAAGACCATCCAACGACAAAGCTCTACCCCCTGCAGGACATAAAATCCCGTATGCCCGACAGAGTCAGAACGAAGCGCA
>JBEDDQ010000004.1:0-2592 GCA_041176185.1 Armatimonadota bacterium
GCCGGTATCCGCCGGAGAATGTACGATACACACGTGAGTATTGGTGATTGGCCACTTCCTGAGTGGTTTTGGTACCCTGTTGTCTTCGGCTACGGCGCTATCGTAGGCTCGTTTCTCAACGTGCTTATCTATCGTCTGCCACTTGGTAAACATCTTTCCAATCCGCCATCCACGTGCCCAAACTGCAACTATGCCCTGACGTTCTGGGACAATATTCCCTTACTTTCGTTTCTGTCTCTGCGCGGTCGGTGCCGACTCTGCCGTGTTCCGATCAGCTGGCGCTACTTCTGTGTCGAGCTGGTTACCGCTTGTCTGTGGACGCTGCTTTACCATCAGGTAGCAACCAACTCACCCCTGTCGTGGATTGACTTTGTGTTGCAAGCATTAATCATCTCGGTGCTAGTCGCGTTGGTCTTTATCGATTTGGACCACTTCATAGCCCCGGATGAACTGAACATCGTGATTGCCGTTTTCGCCTTCGGCCGTGACATCGCGACCGTTGCCCTTGCATACTTTGTAGGGGGAGATGCCCTCAAGGAAGCAATTGGTCGCTATGCCTACATGGGATGGCTACCGGTTGCAATCATGGGAGCGCTTGCTTACGCCGGTGTCCTATTCGCACTTAGTGTCGGCACATTTGTTTACTACGCGCGCCTCGAAAACGAGTCTGTTTTCGCGTGCATCATCCGCTATTTCCGCTTTGAGGAAGACGAAGTCGTTCCAAGTGTTGCTGCTGCAAACGAAGGTGGAGATGGAATTGCGGTAGAAGAAAAACTCGCATCGCCAGACGCTGAAACGAACCCTGATGAAGCGGATCCTCCACGCCTCGCGATGTCTCCAGCTTTTCTGTGCGCCATCTCGGCTGCGGTATTGTTTCCGCTGGCTGGGTGGTACGCGGTGGCTGCCTTTGTGCTACCGCTCCTGCTGTTTGTCTTTATCACCCGTGAGCAGGGCGAGGCCTTTGGAGGCGCGGCGGGACGCTTCTTCAGGTCCGCTGACCTCGGCCCGCCGACATCAACCGACAAGACAGCACAAGCTGCTCATGATGACGCGGCCGCATTTGCCAAGGAAGCGGAGACCGGGCAACACGGTGGCATGGGGCTTGGCGATGTAAAACTTGCGATCGGACTTGGTGCAATCCTTGGTCCTGGCCTCGCGTTGCTTTCGCTTGGCTTTGCGACATTTGTTGGAGCGATTACCGGCATCTCGATGGCGGCAAAGCACGGTCGAACGCTCAAACTCAGTCTGCCTTTCGTGCCATTTATGGCAGCGGGTGCGATCATTACAATGCTCTATGGCTCGCAGATCGTTAGCTGGTATTTGAATATCCTATATCCACCGCCACCACGTGTGCTTACGGCGGGTGAGGTGATTCGCGAGCAGAAGCGTCTGGAGCGGCTGCAGCGTGAACGCAGCCGCATCGCAGATCCAACAATTGTACCGGGGAAGAACTAGGCTGTAGCGGTAAGAGGTTGGGAGCGCTTTAGCTGTACCTTACGCCACGCTTTCCGATACCAAGCTTTCCGCGCATCCGTCGTTACTTCGAATGCTCCGCCGAGCAGCTCGAGGTTTCGCAAAACTTTGCTGTTGCGGCTTGCCAGAACCCGAACAACCATCCCGTGGCTGGCCAGAGTCTGCTGTAATGCAAGCAGCCATCGAAGACCATTGCTATCCGCGTATTCCGCTGCAGTCGTGTCAACGACCAGTGACTTTGCACCGCGCCGCTCCATTGCAGCACGTATTCCAAGGACATCTGGTCCGCCCGTAAGGGGAGAACACAAGCGAAGCAACCATGTCCGACCAACATCGTAGAGACGGAATAGAATCATGACGATCTCCCAAAAACCGTTCAGCCCAGCATAAAAAATCCTGCATCAGAACAACATCGTCCTGAATCATTGCTGCTGTTACCAATGTGACGTAAATCCGGATGAGATTAGTTCCCTGTGTGGCTAAGTCCACACCTGCACATCTGTATAGGGACAATAATGGTTTAGTCGGACAAACCGCTGCTTACGCTTGTGGGTACCTGATGCACACCGTTACATTGCAACATTCTGCAATTAAATGGGGGATAACTCGCGCAATGCGGTGAAATGCCAGTAAATGATATATGCAAGGTTGCACCCACCTGCCTGATTGCTGGCGATAGGTGCCCTGAAAGACGGAGGGTGGACAATGATGACACCGCGTAGAGCAGTTTTAACCGCACTGGGAGGCATGCTGGCTGCGCCAGGAATCCTGTCCGGGTGTTCATCCAATGTCATCGGTGGTCGGAAACAGACCACCGTCCGCTTCTGGAATGGCTTCACTGGCCCCGATGGCCGCACGATGCTGGGCTTGGTCCGAAAGTTCAATGAACAGAATCCGGATGTCCATGTCGTTATGCAACGGATGGACTGGGGGACGTTCTACAACAAGCTCTTTGTGGCTGGACTTGGTGGTAGGGCCCCTGAGTGCTTTGTCCTCCACACACGTGCGATGTTGCGCTTTGCATTGGCTGGCTTTGCGACTTCACTTGACACCTTTGTTGCGAGTGAGAACGGCTTACCTGAACAAGATTTTGAACCAGGCGTCTGGGATGCAACAACG
>JBEDDQ010000005.1:0-5642 GCA_041176185.1 Armatimonadota bacterium
TGCCCGCATACCCGACACGGATTTCAACATCCTTGCGCGCATGAATGGCCCCAGCCTGATACGAAACTTCGAATTTCTTGATGAGTGGGACATCCAGGCCGCCAACAAAGCCAAGAACACCAGTCGTTGACATCAAGGCACCGAGATACCCCACCAGGAAGCAGCCTTCCTCCTCGCGGTACTGGATACCTGCACAGTTCGACAGGGATGGCGACTCGGCATCAATAATGATGAATGTCGTATCGGGGAATCGTGCTGCGACATCGTTGACCGCTTGACGCATCAGGAAGCCAACCGCAAAAACAACTTCGTAGCCAGCACGTGCAAGCTGTGAGAGGTTGTTGACATAGTCGGCATTTTGGCGACTCTCAACAATCTTTACCGGGAGCTTAAGCTCCGTCTTAACCCGCTCGAGTCCTACCGCTGCCATCGCATTGAATGACTTATCATTCACACCAGCGATATCAGTGACCAGCCCAACCTTCGTCGGCTTTGGACGGGCATTTCCGAAGCCACCCGATGATCCCTTTTCGATGCCTTTCGGGCTTGTGTACTGGGTCCGCTGTGGACATCCGGAGAGCAAGGAACCTGCCGCAAGCAATGGCGTCGATGCTGCCAGCTGCAAGACAGTGCGTCGGGTCAATTGGTGTCTCATATCTGCTATCGTACCCCAGCAGGATGTCCTTGCAGTGGTAGGATATACGGACTTGCCATGACTTTCGCGCCTTCTGATTTGCTCTCCATCGCCTCCCTTGTCTTTCTAGAAGGCCTCCTCTCCGCCGATAACGCACTCGTTATCGCATTGCTTGTCCGGCACCTCGGTCCGAAGCAGCAACAAAAGGCACTCTGGATTGGCCTTGCGATGGCATTTGCCCTTCGATCAGTAGGAATCGGCCTCGCGAGCTACCTCATTGGTCTCTGGTGGGTCTGTGGACTCGGAGCCTGCTACCTGCTCTTTTTGACCATCAAGCACTTCATTAGCAAAGCCAAGGGTGAAGGCGGCCTGCCGGATGACGTCCAAGAAATGGAATCGCACAAGGGCTTTGGCATGACCATCGTCCAGATCGCAATTACCGACCTATTCTTCGCGATCGACTCGATTCTCGTCGCCGTTGCCCTCGTCCCAAACCGTTCCAAAATCTGGATTGTGTACCTCGGCGGCTTCCTTGGGATGCTCCTTCTCCGTGTCACCGCCCAAATCCTGATTGGCCTCGTTAAGAAGTATCCATCGCTAGATAACGTCGCTTACCTCCTCGTAGGCTGGGCCGGCGTAAAGCTTGGCTTTGAAGCGCTCCACCTGTTTGGGTTATCGCAGCATCAACACCTGCCATCCATGCCGGAAGCTGTTTTCTGGCCGGTGTTTGGAATCCTTGTTATCGCTGGTGCGGTGGATGCAGTCCGGCGCGGCCCCTCCGCGGGTCCAGCTATCGATGAAACAGCGATGGTAGATGCATCCCCCGGGATTCGCGTCACCGATGACGGCGCTGCAGTGGATGTACCAGACTCCCATTAACTCACTTTAGAAGCCGTGGAAGACATGGATCCATGCCCGACTCCCGGATGGATCCACAAGCATTGTCAAGAACTCCCCATCCCCTGGGTACGTCGTAAACTCTTGATCCACAGAACGGTAAACCTTGCCGCCCTTCGGCATCGATTTAGGCCACCAATACGGCGGAAAGCTAAAGAACTTTCCACCCGGAGACTTGGTGGATGACTTCCCAATCTTGCGGCCAAGCGCAGTAAGAGTTGCTGGAGGAGCATCGATACGCACCAGATATGCGCTGTCGAGAAAGCCGCCCAGCTCGTAGACATTCACTTTAGTCGGCTGCCCTACACCTTTGAGAAGCATATCTGAAATGTCACTCGGGAGCGTGTCAGTAAACGCCGGGATATCCAAGTAACGTAGCAAGCCTCCGCCAAGGCCGATGACATTGACGACCGCTGCCCCGATGGCCAAGAGCTTGCCTCGGCTGAGCGAATGCCCAAATGGTAGCCGATTTATCGATGCCAATAGAATCGCACAGCCCCCACCAACAATTGCCGATAGCACAAGTGTTACAGATAGTGGGCTCATCCCGAACATTGCCGCTGCACACACAAGACAGAATGTGATCAACGCAATCCAACTTCTCCCCGCGGGCGCCATAGCGGCAAGTGCCGCCGGAAGGCAGAAGCAAAGCGAGGCGATTAGGAGCGCAAGGGCGATGCTGTCATACCGGATACCAGAAAACAGCGACCACCAGAGGAAAGTCAGTGCCCCCATGAACAAGACAATGGCGGTGACGGCAAATGCCAGCCACCGCCATATGAAGGCAGAGTTATATACAAGAGCGGATGAGCGCATGGTTCATCCTACAACAAGGCGGTTATTCTGCTGAGACAAAGAGCTTGATGAACAGCCAGAGGCCCATCGCTGCAATACCTCCACTCGCAAAGCGGACAATCGCCGGATACGCGATCCCGCCGCGCTTGGCTCCCTTTTCCATCGACTTCTCGAGGTACTTGAGCACCGGCCACGCAGCAAGACAGACGCTTAGCTGCGCAAGCTCAACACCGACATTGAAGGACAGAAGGCTCCAAAACAGCGCATTACCCTCTGGAAGACCCGCCGCACGGAGGTTACCGGCAAAGGCAAAGCCGTGGATGAGTCCAAAGCCTGCCGCAATCCAAAAGCGTTTTTCATGCTTCTTTGCCACGATGTTTTCAACACCGACGAAGATAATTGAGACCGCAACCAGCGGGTCAACAAACTTAGCCGGGACACTTACGATTTGTAACGCGGAGAGAATCAAGGTTATCGAGTGTGCAATCGTAAAACCCGTCAGGACTTTGATCAGCATCCGGAGATTCGGCGCGACAAGCAACAACCCAAAGATAAACAGGAGGTGGTCGAGGCCTTCCCAGATATGGATAGCCCCCAGCCACAGGAAGTCGATGACATTGCGCAGAAGGTTTGACGCGAGGTTGCTTGCATCTACCGTTGTACTCTCACCGGGCTTGAGGTTGCGCTGAAAGCCGGCGACGTTAATCGTCGCGATGGCATTTGGGAGATAGTCAAAGAGCGTGGAGGCAATTTGCAGCGGTCTCGCTTCTCCGCCTGCGGTACGCGCATAGCGAATGAGAAGCTTAAAACGGGCCTTTGTCGGATCGAGACCTGCCTCGTGTTCAATCAGCTGAATCTCACCGGGGATGGGAGTTCCGTCGTCACCCATTTGAAAGCGTTGATTGATATAAGCCTCAAGTGCCTTCGATGCCGCAGGTGTGAATGAGTTGCCCTGCACACACTGGATATCCTTGGTGACATCCGGGATTTGCGTGATGTCCTGAACATTTCCAGTGAACTCAAGCGTGTAAAAGCTGCTTTGTGGTCTGATCTTTATGGCCACTGGCTCCACTTGCAGCTGGTGCGCGGAGGTAACCGTCGGTGCGAAAAGACAAAAAGCAGCCAGCAGTGCACGGAGCGCACGGCGAAGTACATGTGACATGAAGAAGTTCTCCTCCAGATGAGCTATCGGGAAAAGGGTCGAACGGGAGTGTAACTGTCAGATGGTCGGGTTGTGGGTGAGGCGGAAAACACACTAGCCTCCCGCATTATCGCTGGGAGGCTAGTCATCTGGATTTTAGTCGCCTGGGCCGAGGTTGTCTCGGTTGTGCATCCCGGCAGGACCGGCGCCCGCAACACCGCGGAGCAGAGTTTGGGAGAAGCGATGCCACTTTGTATGGCCATCCGCGAAGACGTAGTTGCTTCCACCGCTGTGGCGACCCTGGTTTTGTGGGTTGACAGTGCCATCTGGCCAAAGTCCCGAGCCATCGAGGAAGCCGGCTTCCCACTCGTTCGGGTCATCCGACTCAGACCATGGATGGTAGTCAAACGCGCCAAAGTAGGTTGGACGCTCAGCAATCATGATCTGCTCTGCAGGGCTGCTGAAGGTCGCAAACGCGACATGGTGTGCAAAGTAGCCATTGATGGAATAGTCGGTGCGGACCGCAGTCCAGTTTGCATTTGTGAAGACATCAGAGAAATAGAACTGCGGATTTGCCGTTCCAATGGATGGGCAGCGCAGCACATCACGGGATTTGAGGTACGGGAACAATGGCTGATACCAGGCGTAGAGCTCAGCGATATCTTCGACATCATGCTCGCAGGTAACCGAAAGCTCATCGTAGTCCTGCGAATACATCATCATCGCAAGGCCCAGCTGTCGGATGTTTGACAGACACGATGTCTGGCGCGCTTTTTCACGCGCTTGGGCAAAGACAGGGAAGAGGATAGCTGCGAGGATCGCGATGATAGCGATGACGACGAGGAGCTCAATGAGCGTAAAGGCACGTTTATTGGACATGATTTCCACCGGGATGTAGGGACAGTGTCAACAACGCACAATAGATTCGTACGGGGCTGACAGGCATAGACGCAGAGAGGCTATGCAGCTACAGGTGGACCGCGTAATGAATGCGAGAAGAATGCATTCTGAGGAGCTCTAAAAATCGCAAGCGAAGGGCAGCGATACGTGGGCAGCCCGGTCAGGGCTACACCAGTTGTCAGATTTGGCTCTGACGAAACCGTAATTTCGAGGTGACAGAGGCCACACGCTTCGGAATCACCCGGGTTGATTGTAGATGCGTTTGCACTTACAACATGCTGTAGAGCATGAACGGTAGTGGAGACACCAGTGATTGCGACGAGCATCAAGGCAAGCGCGCCGATGAGGCGCCACTTACGGAGTCCTGATAGCAGGGCGAATCGCATGATGACCGAGTCTATCGAAGACGCAAATCAATTGCAATAGATGGTGCTGTTACGACTATATTGTTTAGGAGTCTCGTGTGCAATCAGCACATTTACCGTAAAGCTCTAGCTGATGTCGCATCACGACAAATCCAGAGCGGGCCTCAATCCGTGCGCTGAGCTCATCCACCGCACAATCATCAAATGGTTCGACCTTACCGCATTCGTCACAGACAATGTGGTGATGATGATGGGCATCATCAGCATGCGTTGGCTCATACCGCGCATAGCCTTGGGCGAAATCGATACGCCGCGCCAAGCCTTGTGCCTCGAGGAGATTGACAAATCGATAGGCGGTCACGAGATTGACCGGTTCAGGCTCAGTAGGAGTGCCAATGCGTCGATTTGCATCCGCATGCAGCTCAATCACGGATTGCGGTGTTTGCGACTCCGCAAGGGATGCGACCAACGCCTTACGTGGTGTCGTAATCCGGCACCCGCTTTCCTTTAAGCGAGTCAATATCGCTTCCTGTGATAACCCCGTACAGTTCATCTACGTTACGCCTTGTCGCGTTCCTTGTATCCGAAGCGCACCCAGGTTGCAAACAATGCAACTACAGCAAGGATGCTTAGCAGTATCGTCATTCCTAAACGTTCCCAAACCAGATAGAGGTTGAGACCGATGATGACGGATGCAGCGATAACACTCAATGTAGTCATCCAGAGTGGGTTTGCGAACTCACGCATCACTTTCTTACTGTTGGTGAAGACGATCAACGGGATAACCGCAAACGGGAGCTGGAGACTAAGCACCACTTGTGACCATGTGAGGATGCGCGTCGTATCATGCCCACCTGAGACAATAATAATCAGCATCGCCGGAACGACAGCCAGCAGGCGCGTGACAATC
>JBEDDQ010000006.1:0-4609 GCA_041176185.1 Armatimonadota bacterium
CCTCAAGGTAAAGGTCGCCCGTGATAGCGCGGGAGACATCGGCAACTGTGCTTAGATGGCTTGCACGCTTTTCTGCACTTCGGACGCGACGGGATGCCTGAATCGCTCCGGCAACCTGCGATGCGATACTGGAAAGCAGCTGCACCTGTGTTTTGGTATAGTTGTGCGGCGCATAGGTCTGTACGTTTACAACACCGATAACATCGCCATGCCAAATGAGTGGAACAGAGAGAATGGATTGGAAGCGGTCTTCACCGAGCGTCTTGATGAAGTGAAAGCGCTCATCGGTCCATGCTTCACTCGCGATAGCAACGTGTTTACGTTCACGTGCAACCCAGCCGGTGATGCCATCCCCGATGGCGACTTTCAGAGACCCCAAAAGAGTTGAATCGAGGGATTTATCCGTTGCGGCACGCAGCACGAGATAGTCACGGGATTCGTTGAACAGGTAGACGTAAGCAGCATCAGTGCCAGTGGATTCAAGCGCTACTTCGGCAATCAGCGGAAGCAGGTCATCCGGGTTGACAACGTGCCCGGTAGCCTCGGCGATACGCCTAAGGGCTGCTGTCTCAGATGCTCTCGCATCGAGCGATTCTTCCAGCTGACGTATCCGCTTTTTAGCTTCGATAAGCTCATCATCCCGCTTTGCAAGCTGGCGAATCAGTTTTTGCGTGTCGATGGTTGATTCGGGGGAGAGACCGTCCATTAATGACTCAAACGCTGTTTGCGAGGATAATCGCTTCGGCGATTTCACGCATCGTCTTGCGTGTGTTCATGCTCTGTACCTGGATGCGGCGGAATGCGTCCTGCTCTTTAAGGCCGTATTGGTCCATCAGAATTCCTTTCGCACGGTCAACCGTCTTACGGGCATCCAACTTATTCTCAAGGTCATTTACCTCGCGGTCAAGCTCTTCAAACTCTTCGAAGCGTGCAATCGCAATCTCAATCGCGGGCATCAAGTCGAGTTCTTTGAATGGCTTCACCAGATAGGCGAAAACGCCTGCATCCCGTGCTCGCTCAACCAAGTCCCGTTGGGAGTACGCTGTGAGGAGCAATACTGGAGCGATTGCTTCGGTGGAAATGAGCTTCGCCGCATCGATACCGTCCATTGTTGGCATCTTGATGTCAAGAATGGCAATATCAGGCTTCAACTCCTTGGTAATTTCTAAGGCTTGTTGGCCATCGCCGGCTTCGCCGACCACCACATGCCCCATGTTTTCAAGTGTCCGCCGCAGGTCCATGCGGATGATTGGTTCGTCATCTGCGATCACAATACGCAAGGGATCCACTGAATTTTCCACCTTTAATCAAGTTCAATAGCACTGTGGTTTGTAAAAACCAAGGCATCCTTGATTGGTCGCGGGTTGCAGGCGCAATCTTTTGACCAATCTGGCCACAGAATCCCTGTGGTTGAGTATACTTAGAGTATCACGGTGAACCAGACTAATTCTTCCCAATCATCAGCAATATGGTCTCTCTTAGGAGCTACGTTGCTTGCATTTGTACTCTCTCTGCTCAATCGCTTTCTGGGATTTGCACTCGAGAGTATTGCGGCATCGAATGGAGGCTCTGGCATTTTGCTCCCACCAGTACGGTCCATTCCTGCGCTCATGCTTGGTACAGCATACCTTGGGTCGATTCTCTGGTGTCTGTTGGTTATGGCGCGTTCGGTGTCACAGCTTCGTATCTCTACGGCATTCCTGCTGCTAACGGGTGTCTTGTTGGCATCCCCGATGCTCACCGTTCTTTGGGCATCCGAGTCCCGAAAGCTGATCAACCCACTCCTTGAACTGAGTGCAAATAACCTCTTTGGGACAGTTGGAGCGATCTTTGTCGGGGCTGCCATCGGCAGAATTATCAAACACCCGAATACCTTGCTCGCAGCAGCGGGGTTTGCTGCCTTCTTTGATGTCGTCGTCGTGTCCGTCGGGCCTGTACGTGCTTTATTAGAGACCCGCTCGCCGCTTATCAGCGCGGTAAGCGTTGGCGCAGGTGCGGCGGCAAGTCCAGGCGGGTGGGGAGGACGAACGGTCCAACTCATCAGCTCGGTGACCATTGGTCCTGCGGATGTTCTCTTCATCGCGGTGTTCCTTAGCAGTGTTGCTGTTCTGGCCAGGCATCCAACATTTCAACTACGGTCCGAACGATCGACATTTTGGTGGATGTTCAGTTTTCTCTTTGCGGCACTTGTTGCAGTGCAGCTTGGTGTTCGGGCAGTGCCGGCATTGGCTCCGATGGCTGCAGCTGTTCTCGTGGCAAATGTTAGGTATGCAGCATTCACGCGGCAGGAGAAGCGTGACCTCCTTATCGGTGGCGGGTTTGCTGCAATATGTGCGGGTCTGATGATCTGGCAGGGACAGCGCATCATGGCGACGCCTGTGAAAGTCCCGGATGGCCCAATCTACGGATTTATAATCACGCGAGCCCGAATCTCAAATGAGCTCGTTGTAAATGGAATCCTCCCAGATTCCCCTGCACTCAAGGCTGGAGTGAAGCCGGGTGATGTAATCGAACGGATAGATGCAATCCGAACTGGCGAAATGTCGAATGAAGCATTTAAACCATATCTTGCTGCATCCGTTCGAAATGGTGGCATCGACTTGATTATTCGACGGCTTGGAGCCAAAGAGCCGCTAAAGATACACGTTTCATCGGATGGTAGGTAAACAGTGACTCTAAAGCAAGACAAACCAGTGCTCCATTCCGAAGGTCCGTTGATGATGTTCGATGGAGTCTGTAATCTTTGCAATGGTGCGTTGCAGTTTATGCTCCGAGTCGAGAAGCATGACAAATTGCAGTTTTGTACATTACAAAGTGATGCGGCTATTGCACTTCTTGAGCACCTGAACGCGCCTCTTGATTTATCGACTGTGGTCTATGTCGTTGATGGCCAGCTGTATACCCACAGCACAGCCATCAGCCTGCTGCTTAGGCATCATGCGAAACCAATCTGGGGATTTCTTGGATTGATGCTTGCGCTCATCCCTAAACCAGTACGTGATTATGGGTACAGAATCGTAGCTTGTAATCGTTACAAGTGGTTCGGTCATAAGGAAACATGCCTGATGCCGACTCCCGCGCTGAAGGCCCGCTTTATCACTTAGCTTTACAGGCTTCCGATGTTGGTATGCGTGGCAATCAATCCGTTGCTGCTGCTTCGTAAATTGATGCTTGCGCTCATCCCTAAACCAGTACGCGATTATGGGTACAGAATCGTAGCTCGTAATCGTTACAAGTGGTTCGGTCATAAGGAAACATGCCTGATGCCGACTCCTGCGCTGAAGGCCCGCTTTATCACTTAGCTTTGTAGGCTTTCGATGTTGGTATGCGTGGCAATCAATTCGTTGCTGCTACTGCTCAGTAACGTGCAACCGATTGTGGTGCTTAATCCAAATTCAGAGGCGTCAGATATGGTTCGCCACAATCCTGCCGTAGACTGTGTCCACACATCAGTCATTTGTGCAGGAGTTTTGTATCGTGGATAACAAGCGCAGCCGAGTCGTAACCGAGGGGACACATCGCGCCCCAAACCGCTCCATGCTTCGGGCCGTCGGATTTGGCGATGGTGACTTTGAAAAGCCAATCATCGGAATAGCTAGCGGGCATTCCACCATCACTCCATGCAATATGGGGATTGGGCCTCTAGCCGAGCGTGCCGAGCAGGCGGTAAGGGACGCCGGCGGTATGCCTCAGACTTTTGGGACAATCACAATCTCTGATGGCATCTCGATGGGGACGGAAGGCATGAAGTTTTCCCTCGTCTCCCGTGAAGTCATTGCTGATTCCATCGAAACGGTTATTGGTGGTCAAAGCATGGATGGCGTTATTGCCATCGGTGGCTGTGACAAAAACATGCCTGGCGCCATCATTGCTATGGCACGACTCAATGTTCCTGCGATCTTTGTTTACGGGGGAACAATCAAGCCAGGAAAGCATCGTGGACAGGACCTGACCGTTGTTAGTGTTTTCGAAGCTGTTGGGGCACATAGTGCTGGCAAAATGGACGACGAAGAGCTGCATGAAATCGAGTGCCGGGCAATACCTGGTGCGGGTAGCTGCGGTGGGATGTACACGGCGAATACCATGTCATCGGCTATCGAAGTACTAGGTTTGAGTCTTCCTGGCTCATCCACGATGGCCGCTGAGGACCCTGAAAAGGCTGAGAACGCTGCCGAAAGTGGACGAGTTCTGGTAGAGGCCGTTCGCGCCAACAGACTTCCATCCGAAATGCTGACGTTTAAGGCTTTTGAAAATGCGATTGCAGTCTTGATGGCTCTTGGTGGGTCCACAAATGCGGTTCTCCACTTAATTGCCATCGCCGATGCTGCAGGAGTCGTGCTGACGGTGGATGACTTTGAGCGCATCCGCACAAAGGTCCCGGTTCTCTGCGACCTCAAGCCAAGCGGTAAGTATGTTGCCACAGACCTGCATCGCGTAGGTGGAGTTCCACTCATCATGAAGATGCTGCTTACGCGGGGACTTCTCCATGGTGATTGTATGACAATAACCGGTAAGACGATCGAAGAGACGCTTGCCGATTATCCCAGCGATCCTCCGGCAGATCAGGATGTCGTCCGTCCATTTGACCAACCCCTCTACGCAGAGGGAC
>JBEDDQ010000007.1:0-6578 GCA_041176185.1 Armatimonadota bacterium
ACTTTTCTGCTGACAGACGGACGCTGGAGCATTTCGGCGGCGATTTCATCCTTGCAAGGCAAGGGAAAGCGACATTCTCTATTACGAGAGCAGCCACGCCAAAAACGGTAACGGTTTACAGGCTCGATGCCAGTGGCAACCGCTTAGACAAAGTAGACGCAACCGTCGATGAAAATGTGATTCACGTGGAGTGTCAGGTCACCCCGGAAGGCAAGCCAACAACGTTCTACTATGAAGTCCTCGTCGAAGACCCAAAGCCTGTCGTAAAGCCAATCAGTAAGGCAAAGACATCGGGGAATAAACCATCACGTAAGTAGTTCTTATCGGTAATGACTGCAGTTCCTGCGATATTCCAGGCGATGCCGGGAACCCGATGCCCATGTTTCGGGATACACTATAACGGAGGATGACATGGGTCTGCTCACTGGCAAAATTGGTTTAATTTACGGAGTCCGGAACGAACGCTCGATGGCCTGGGGTTGCGCAAAGAGCGCGGTCCGCGAAGGCGCATCGCTGATATTGACCTATCTGGGTGATCGTGAAGAAAAGGATGTCCGTGCACTCGCGGCATCTCTGGGTGATGCGGTCAAGCTGGTCGCTCCATGTGATCTAACAGACTCCGAGCAGGTCGAGGCACTGCATGCGCAGATTGCCGGCCTGACCGACAATCTCGACTTTATGATTCATGCTGTGGCATTCGCAAAGCGTGATGAGCTGTCCGGCAGGTTCTCAAACACCAGTCAGGATGGCTTTGCGCTCGCAATGGATGTCTCTGCATACACATTAGTAGCTGCTAGCCGTGCCGCTGCACCGCTGATGCCAAAGGGTGGCTCCATCATCACGATGACCTACCTCGGCTCAGAGCGCGTTGTCCCGAACTACAACGTGATGGGTGTAGCTAAAGCTGCGCTTGAAGCAACCGTACGCTATTTGGCCGATGACCTAGGTCCACAAAAGATTCGTGTCAATGCCGTGTCGCCTGGCATGACACTGACCGCGAGCGCCGTTGGCATTGCCGGTTTCCGAGATATGTACAAGCGTATTCCGGAAGTCGCACCACTGCGTAAGGCTACCGACCCGGATGAAGTCGGAGATACGTGTGCATTCTTCGCATCCGACCTCAGCCGTGCAATCACCGGTGAAGTCATTCACATCGACTCGGGATGTCACCTGCTCGGTCCCGAACTGGGTGGGAACTAGTCGTAAATCCAAGGCTGCGGGACTTCTCGCAGCCTCGGGTCCCTTCGCTAAGCAATTTTCAGGGTTTGTCCCACGCGAGCAGCAACAGACACTCGCGGATGCTATTTCCCACGCACTCTCCGATTCCGTCCCATGCCTTGCGGAAGCCGGTACGGGCGTAGGTAAGACCCTCGCCTACCTGGTCCCACTCCTCCTTTGGCTCTCCAAAAACGATGGCACCACCGCCGTCATCTCAACTCACACCATCGCCCTGCAAACACAGCTCGTCGAAAAAGACATCCCCGCTGTGCTGGCCGTCCTGGGACTTGACATCACGTATGCTGTCCTAAAAGGTCGACAAAACTACCTTTGCCACCAGGAAATGGATGTCGCAGCGGCAGACCTCCTCGCAGAAATAGACCCAGGCTTTGTCAAGCTACAACAGTGGACGAAAGAAACCAAAACAGGGGATGTCGCAGACCTGCCATTTGTGTTTGGTAACTGGCATGATGTCAGCAGCCATCCAGACTCCTGCAGGGGTAAAGATTGCCGCTATATCAGTAAATGCTTTTTTTATAAAGCCCGCGAAGAAGCTGCAGGGTCACGACTCCTCGTTGTGAACCACGCCTTGTTTTTCACGGACCTCAAGCTCCGGCAGCTAACCGCAAATGCACCGGGGATGAGTTTGATTCCCGACTACGATGCCGTTGTCTTTGATGAAGCCCATCACGTGGATGAAACAGCAACCCGGAACTTCGGCGTCGAATGGACGAGCGGCCGCGTGCCAAGGCTCCTGAGCCGCTGTAAACGCATCAGCGCAACAAACCCCGCACTCCTGATGGAAATCGAACAGCTCCATCAACACCTGGTGACGCCACTTGCGATTCAAGGAAACCGTGAAGGATTTCTTAGCGAAGCTTGGGACACCGATGAGGCATCCACTACATTTGCAACAACACGCAACACGCTGGTCAAAAACCTTGAACGCCTTGGTAAAGACCTTGATGCTATTGCTGAGGCATCTCTGGCGGGTCCCGATCAGGACCGTGCCTATGGCCTCTCAAAAATGGCAACACGGGCCGCTCGCGAGCTGGAACAGGCTGCATCCGATGCACCGAAGACATTCGCCTTTAATTGGTTTACTGTAAAGGAACCGAGAGGAGTAGCCTCTTCAATTTCGGTTACCTTCACCGAAACGCCACACTTCATCGCGGATGCCATGGAGACCGCACTCCTTGCACGGACCAAACGTTTGATATTTGTGTCGGCAACGCTGGCCACCCTTGGACGATTTGATGATGTCCGATTTCGTCTCGGACTCAACCGTTCCTCCGTAATCGAATGCCGCCAAGGATCACCGTTTGACTTTGCCGCAAACAGCCTGCTCTATATTCCAAAGCATTTGCCTGCACCGGATGCATCCAATGAGTACGCATCCCGGATGCTGGACATCATGGAAGACCTCGTCCACGCATCAAATGGACGGGCATTTCTCCTGTTTACCAGCCACCGGATGTTGCAGCAGGCGAGAGACCGCTTTGCAGGGACCCGGTGGCCCCTGCTCGTCCAGGGTGACAAGCCCAGTGGACGCTTGCTTGCAGACTTCCGTGTGACGCAAAACGCCGTCCTCCTGGGCACGTACAGCTTCTGGGAAGGTGTTGACATCGCTGGAGATGCCTTGTCGCTTGTTGTCATTGATAAGCTTCCCTTTGCTATACCTGACACGCCGCCTCAGCGTGCGCGTGAACAGCGTATAAAGGATGCAGGCGGAGATGCGTTTCTGGAATGGTCTCTCCCAAGTGCAAGTCTTCGTCTCAAGCAAGGCTTTGGCCGCCTTCTGCGAACAGTTACGGACACCGGCGTCGTCGGTATTCTGGACAGCCGCCTCGTCACGAAGCGCTATGGCCGGATGTTGTTAAATGACCTTCCGCCGGCTCCGATCACCCACCACATCCCGGATGTCGAGAGCTTTTTCGGCGCGAATAAGCGCTAGACTGACCATCATCGCTTAAGTCTAATTTGTGTTTATGGACTGATACCACACCCACATAATCTGCTCACCACACCAGTCGCTAAGCCTCATGATCCTTTCATGTAATGGGCGGCTATCGATACAAACCTACATCAAGAACTCTAATATCGCCTGCTCACCACCAAGAAAAAGCTCACTTTGAGTCACTTTGACCTATATCTGTCAGAAAGATACATCCAGTGTTGGTAACCCAATTCGAGTCCCAAAGGTGTGAAAGAATACCCAATGAACCGCATTGAAGAGCATCCACAGCCTTTGGCATGCTTTAATCAAATTCAAGTGACAATGACTGTCAAATAAAAATAATAGTGTGCTAGCAGGATTTACGATAGCCTGTAGTGAATACGGGCTCAAATCCAGTATTTCTGGAAGGTCAAGCCAATGGCTGAACTGAAGTCAGACACGATGGAACAAGATCGCGTAAACACGCCCACTCACCCCCGCGGTACTGTGGATGAGCACCACCACGGCATCACCCGTCTTACACGCGCACGCCTGCTGAATCATCAGGAGGAGATGGACCTTGCACGTAAAGTGAAGCAAGGCGGCAGTGAGGGCCGACGCGCCCAGCACCGCCTCGTCGAATCCAATATGCGGCTTGTCGTTTCCATCGCAAAGGCATACCGCGCCAGTGGCATCCCGATTGAAGATTTAGTTCAAGAAGGCGCCATCGGCCTGATGACCGCTGCTGAGCGCTACGATCCTGACCGCGGCTTCCGCTTTAGCACCTACGCCACACAGTGGATCCGCCAGGCGATTGGACGTGCAGTAGATAACAAGGCCAAGGCTATTCGCCTTCCAGCCCATGTCTCAGAGTCCCTCCGAAAGCTGGACCGTGTTCGTGCCGAGCTTCGCCGTGAAACCGGGGATGAACCGACAAACGAACATATCGCTGAACGCTCCGGACTCTCTGTACGCAAGGTACAGGCACTTCTGAATACAACGCAGGATCCTATTTCCCTTGACCTCCCAGTGGGTGATGAGGAAAATACATCCCTTGGTTCTCTCCTCACCGATCGTAATGCTCCGGATCCGCAGTCAACCCTCCTCGATGTCGAGATGGTTCAGGAAGTCGACAATATTCTGAATTCTCTGGATGAGCGTGAGCGCCGTGTGATGCGGTTGCGCTATGGCTTTGATGGTGACGATGCGTTGGTGCTGGCACAAATTGGCGAGCAGCTGAACATCTCCCGTGAGCGTGTACGACAAATCGAGCAACACGCATTGAAAAAACTGCGTAACGAAGCGAAAAAGGGCCGCCTCCGCGAAATCGTGTAACGGCACTATCTGAATGAACTAACAAACCATCCGGAATCACCGGGTGGTTTTGTTGTTGTAGGACATGCCTGCGGCATCAGATGCGGCAGAGCGTGAGCGCCGAGTGATGACAAAGCTCCAAGGGAAACATCGAGGGGCATCTCAAGAGCCCCATGATCAGGCAAAAAAAAGCCCGGTTCAAAGGTGAACCGGGTACCGCTCCGGTAAGGTGCGGTTAGGAGGACATGCGTATCTAACATACGATTCGATACACAAGGTTTGTTCCACCTTCACTGGAAAATGTTGCAGATACACTTTTTAGGAAACGGATTAGGACTCATCAGCATTGGATGCATCAAAAAGTAAATGCCCCATTCGACGTCGCTTCGTTTCCATATACGCACGGTTGTGCTCATTCGGCTCAATCGGAAGCGGGACTCTATCGGTAATCTCAAGACCAAATCCGTCGATTCCATCCCGCTTTGCAGGGTTGTTCGTCATAAGCGAAAGACGCTTAAGGCCCAAATCAACCAAGATTTGTGCCCCGATTCCGTAGTCACGCGCATCCGCCGGGAATCCCAGACGTACATTTGCATCCAGAGTGTCTACACCGTCATCCTGAAGCGCATAGGCGCGCATCTTGTTGACAAGCCCAATGCCTCTGCCTTCCTGTTCGATGTAGAGAAGCACACCGCGGCCTTCGGAAGAAATTTTCGCCAGTGCGAGGTCGAGCTGATCACCACAGTCGCACCGTAGTGACCCAAGTAGGTCGCCGGTTACACACGAGCTGTGGATACGGGTGAGGACTGGCTCATCCCCACTGATATCGCCCATGCAAAGAGCAAGATATTCGTTGTCGTCTACATCGGACAGGTACGCGTGCGTTGTGAAGGTGCCATAAAGCGTGGGAAGCTTTGTGGTCGCTATCCGATGCACAAGCTTTTCCGTCCGCCGGCGGTAGGCAATCAAGTCAGCAATCGACACCAATGGCATGTCGAGACGCATAGCCATCTCAGCGAGTGCAGGAAGACGAAGCATCTCGCCATCATCCCCCATGATTTCACTGATGACACCAACTGGCTGCAGGCCACTGAGGCGCATAAAATCGACTGCGGCTTCCGTATGCCCGGGACGCTTCAGAACACCGCCTTGGCGGCTCATCAGAGGGTTCACATGCCCCGGACGATTGAAGTCTTTCGCCGCAGACAGAGGATTAGCCAGCATCCGGATTGTCTGCGCCCGGTCATGTGCGCTGCTTCCTGTCGTCGTACCCGCGACAGCATCGACCGTTACAGTGAACGCCGTCCGAAGTGACTCCGTGTTCTCCTGCACCATCAGGTCCAGGCCAAGCTGTGCGAGGCGGCGCTGCTCCATAGGAACCGTGATGATGCCACTTCCCTCACGGGTCATAAGCGTAATGGCTTCGCTAGTTATGAACTCAGCCGCCATCACAAAATCGCCCTCATTCTCGCGGTCTTCATCATCAACGAGGATGATAATGCCGCCTGAACGTAGCTTTGAAATGGCTGTTTCTATCGAAGCAAATGGAATATTAGGTTCGTTTACCACGTGTCAGTAGCCGCTTCAGTCGCAAAGCCGGTGCGTACCAACAGATCCATAGAAACTGGAGGCACCGCGTTTGTGCTGGTTGAGAAGCCCATTAAACGCTCGACGTACTTTCCAATGATGTCGCATTCGATATTCAACGAATCCCCTGCCCGCCGCGCGGAGAGGGTTGTGTTCTCCCACGTGTGCGGGATGACACTGACGGAGAAACTTGAACGGCCGGCATCGGCGACCGTAAGGGAAATGCCATCAATGCAGATGCTCCCCTTTTCGACGATATAGCGCATCAGGTTTGAATCGACATCGACGTGCACCTGCCAGGCATTGCCTACGGGTCGCATGGATGCGATACGTCCTACACCGTCCACATGGCCCTGCACGATATGACCACCAAATCGGCCATTTGCAATCATTGCACGCTCAAGGTTTACGACATCTCCGACACCCAGCGAACCGAGTGTTGTCCTGCGAAGCGTCTCGTAGACCGCATCAAAGACAAGCTCGGGGGCATCGATGGAGACTACCGTTAGGCAGACACCATTTA
>JBEDDQ010000008.1:0-7240 GCA_041176185.1 Armatimonadota bacterium
CCCTCAATCTCCCTGCCACTGACTTCGCGATGAAGGCTGACCTGCCAACCCGCGAACCCGCCATTCAGGAACGCTGGAATGAGCTTGGCATCTACCAACAATCCCTCAGCAAACCCGCACCAAAGGGACGCTTCCTCCTCCACGATGGCCCGCCATACTCAAATGGCAACATCCACCTCGGACACGCGCTCAACAAAACCCTTAAGGACATCGTCGTCAAATATAAAACGATGGCCGGTTACGAAGCGCCCTACGTCCCCGGCTGGGATAACCATGGCCTGCCCATCGAAGTCGCCGTCGTCAAAGAGCTCCGCGAGGAGAAAGTCCAGTGGACGCCCGACACCCTCCGCGCACGCTGCCGCGAATACGCCACCCGCTGGGTAACCACACAGAAAACCCAGTTCCAACGCCTCGGCATCCGCGGTGATTGGGACCACCCATACCTCACGATGGCACCTGCCTTCGAATCCAAAATCGTCGAGACCTTCCTTGGTCTCTGCAAGCAAGGCTATGTCTACCGCGGCCTCAAGCCTGTGCTCTGGGACCCGGCCAATGAAACCGCCCTCGCTAACACCGAAGCCGAACACAAAGACCACATCTCGCCAAGTATCCACGTCGCATTCCCGCTGCTCGCCGGCGGTGACCCAAATGGCGTCCTAAATGCAACCCCCGGCGTCCGCGCCGTCATCTGGACGACAACCCCGTGGACCATCCCCGCGAACACAGGTCTCTCCGTACACCCGGACTTTGAATATGTTGTCGTGGGTACCAGCAACCACGGGCCTCTCCTCGTCGCGGATGGCCTCCTCGCAGATGTCACATCCAGCTGCGCCCTCGAAAATGTCACCGAGCTCCTCCGCCTGCGTGGCTCTGACCTCGTTGGCATCCGATTTCAACACCCGCTCCACGCGCTCGATCCAATCTTCGACCGCGAATCGCCAATCTGCCCGGCAAACTATGTCACCCTTGACACCGGTACGGGCATCGTGCACACCGCACCCGGCCACGGCCCCGATGACTACATCACCGGAATGAAACACGGCCTGCGCGTGCTCTCCCCAGTGGATGGACGTGGACGCTTTACCGAAGATGCCGGGCCATTCGTTGGAATTTCAACGGATGAAGGCAACAAGGTCATCCCGCAGGCCCTCACGGATGCCGGAGCGCTCCTCGCCCTCCGCGACTTTTCACACAAGTACCCACACGCCCCGCGCGCTCCTTACAAGCCGCTCATCTTCCGTGCCACCGTGCAGTGGTTTGTCGCCGTCGATCATAACGACCTCCGCAAGAAGGCCCTCGCGGGTATCGACACCGTCGCGTGGTACCCACCGCAGGCCAGCAACCGCATCAGCGCTGCCGTCGCCAGCCGCCCGGACTGGACCGTTTCCCGCCAGCGTCACTGGGGCGTGCCAATTGCAATCTTCTACGCGAATGGCGAGCCGGTCTTCGATGAGACCGCATACGATGCCGCCGTCGCTGTCATCAAGGAAAATGGCATCGAGGCTTGGTACAGCATGTCGCCGGTGGACATCCTCCCGGATGGCTTTACCTACAAAGGCGTTCCCGCGAGCGAATTCACCAAGGAGAAGGATGTCTTGGATGTCTGGTTTGACTCCGGGTCGACCAGCTTTGCGGTGCTCGACAGCGGTGTGTGGCCTGACCATTCATGGCCAGCCGACCTCTACCTCGAAGGCAGCGACCAACACCGCGGGTGGTTCAACTCATCCTTGATGATTGCCACCGCGATGCGCGGCGTGCCTCCGTACCGCGCTGTTGTTACAAATGGCTTTACCGTGGATGAACTTGGCTACAAAATGTCCAAGTCCAAGGGCAATACCATCGATCCACTCGGGACGATTGACCGCTACGGCGCGGATGTCCTTCGCCTCTGGGTCGGGTCTATCGAGTACACCGAAGACACCCGCCTCGGGGATGGCATCCTCAAGCAGCTCGCAGATTCCTATCGTAAGCTGCGCAACACTGTCCGCTTCCTGCTCGGAAACCTCGCTGGCTACAACCCGGCTACGGATGCCGTTGCGGTGGCAGATCTCCATCCACTCGATGCCTACGCGCTTTCACGCCTGCAGTCATTGATCACGGATGTCACTGCGGCCTACGATGAGTATGCGTTCTACAAGGCCACCCAGGCGGTGCTCAACTACTGCAACGTTGAACTGAGCGCGTTTTATCTGGATGTACTGAAAGATCGTCTCTACACCGAGCTGCCGGATAGCCCGCTGCGCCGCTCGAGCCAGACCGTGCTATGGGAGATCTGTTCCGCTCTCTGCCGGATGATGACGCCAATCCTCTCGCACACCTGCGAGGAAATCTGGCAGCATCTTCCTGGTGCATCGGAGATCGCTGTAAGCCCGCAGGTTGCCGACTTCCCAGTTGCGGACCCTGCTAAGATCAACGCAAGTGTCGAAGCGCTGTTTGGAACGATTCTTCAAGTCCGCGATGCCTTCAATGCAGCCATGGAAACCATCCGTGCGGATGGCGGCATTACCAAGAGTGCCGAAGCGTGGGCGACGGTGACGGCTCCTCTGGATGCTGCGCACATCGATGTCCTTCGCGAGGCGCTCATTGTTGCAAAGCTTGACCTCACGACTGGGGCTGAAGTCAGCGTCAGCGTGCAGGCATCCCCAGGACAGAAGTGTATGCGGTCATGGTTTATCCGCGAGGATGTCGGGAGCGATCCTGAGCATCCAACACTCTCCATCCCGCAGGCGAACATCGTCCGCGAGCTCATCCGCCGCGGTGCGGTTGCGCTGGAACCCGAGGCCTGATGATTCCCGCGATGCACGGTAAGCGGCGCTTGTCGCCGCTTGCCTTTTACATTTCCGCTCTGCTGGTCGCTACTCTCGACCAGCTGAGCAAGGCAGTCGTGCTTGCCAAAATGCCCCTTGGGGAACCGGGAACCATCCCGCTCATCCCGGGGATTTTTCACTTCACCCATGTTCGGAATACAGGCATCGCATTCTCGATGCTCGAAGGGAAGATTCCGGTCATTTTGATCGCGAGCGCGGTCGTGATGCTTGGGATTATTCTCACCGAGCGTAAAGCCGCGGGCCGTCTGGGACTGGCGTATGGCATCGCGTTATCGATGCCCCTAGGTGGTGCGCTTGGCAACATGATCGACCGCATCCGCTTTGGGAATGTCGTTGACTTCATCGATGTCCGTGGCATTAAGTTCGCCATTTTCAATGTAGCAGATAGTGCCATTACGGTCGGTATCGTCTGGCTCCTCCTCCTCTCGTTTCTGCAACCCACTCCGCTTGAGCAGGAAGCCGTTCGGGACACGCCCGGAAACGATTCGCCCGCTGGGCCGGTATAGGCGTTAGGAACCTCTCACCATGCATCCAACCCTTTTTAAAATCGGCAACTACCCAGTCCATGCGTGGGGGGTAGCGCTGATGTTTGCGTTTTTGCTTGCAACCTGGCGTGGGGCAAAGTCTGCAAACCGCTACAAAGTCGACCCACAGGTGATCTGGGACTGTGCTCTCTATGGTCTGATCGGTGGCGTCCTTGGCGGCCGTATCGCTTATGTGATTCAGCAGCCATCGTATTTCATCGGGCATCCACTTGAGATTTTCGCCATGTGGCAGGGCGGCTCGACCAGCTTTGGTGGGTTTATCGGTGGACTGTGGGCCGGGATGGCAACGGCGAAGAAGCGCGGAATCGCCCTCGGGGATGCCGCAGATATCGCTGCGATTGGACTTCCGCTAGGCTATGTTGTAGGCCGTATCGGATGTTTTCTCAATGGATGCTGCTTTGGAACACATTGTACGCTGCCATGGGGCGTTAACCTTCCGGATACTGCAGAGACAGTAGGCATTAACCCCGTACACCCGGTGCCCATTTATTCTGCGATCTGTGGTCTTGTCATCTATGGAATTCTCCATGTACTTGAGCCGAAGAAGCGCGTGCCGGGACAGCTGCTCGCGATGTTTGCCATCCTCTACGGCGTTTACCGCTTTGGAGTCGAGTTTATTCGTGAAGGCGCGACCGCAAAGGTGCAATTCGGAGTGCTCACAACCGGGCAATACGCATCCATTGCCGTCGCACTCGTAGGATTGGGAGCGTATTTGCTGCTGGCAAAGCGCGGAAAGAAGACTGCTGCCTGATGCCGCTAGTTGAAGATGTGGATGGTTTTGAGGATGATGAGCTTGATGGCGCTGAGGACGATGCGCCTGCTGAGCTGGAACCTCTTGTTGCTGGTACCTATACGTTTGTGGTTCCTGAGGAGCTGAACCTAACCCGCACCGACATTGCGCTGGCCACCTTGCTCCCGCAGGCCAGCCGTGCAGCCATCCAGCGCTGGCTCGAGGCTGGAGGATTGATCATCAGTGGTAAGCCAGCAACCCGCTCGGCGAACAAAGTCCAGACCGGTCAGACGATGATTCTCGAGATTCCCGAGATTACATCGAGTGAGATCCTCCCAGAGGACATTCCACTAACCGTGCATTACGAGGATGATGACCTCTTAGTCGTTCAAAAACCCCGTGGGATGCCGGTGCACCCAAGCGCTGGTCACCTCTCCGGAACACTTGTTAATGCGCTCTTGCATCACTGCAAAGGCCAGCTCAGTGGTGTCGGCGGTGTAGAACGACCGGGGATTGTCCACCGCTTGGATATGGACACAACAGGGCTGTTAATGGTCGCAAAGAACGACTTTGCGCACCGTGGCCTGCAGGAGCAAATCCAGTCCCGTGATGCAAAGCGGCGCTATGCGGCGGTTGTGTGGGGGACGCCGGGCTTCCCCGATGCGGTCATCGATGCCCCAATCGGCAGGCATCCACAGGATCGCAAGAAGATGGCTGTTCACCTGCGCTCAACGCAGGGCGTCTGCCGTAAAGCGGTCACCAAAGTGATTATGCGCGAGCCTCTCGGGCCTTGTTCGCTTTGGGAATGCCGCCTCGACACCGGGCGGACACACCAGATTCGTGTGCACTGCCAGTTTGCCGGGCACCCAGTCGTCGGCGACACCCTCTATGGCGGGATTCGCCGCACAGGGGATGTCAAAATCGATGCGGCAGTCGCGCAGCTTGGCGGCCAGGCGCTTCACGCCTACCGTCTGGCATTCCATCACCCACGGACCGGCAAGGTTGTGGATGTCCGTACGCCGCTCCCAGAGCCGATGCGGAATTTGCTGACCGTTTTGCGCAGGCTTGAGAGTCACGAGCGGCCATCGGATGGTGGACGCCGCTAGTCGTTTTCCAAATGGTTTTTCAGGAGTAACAAGGCCAATGAAGTATCCGGTAACCCGCCGCGAAGACATCATGGATGTCATCCATGGCACCAATGTCGCTGATCCATACCGCTGGCTTGAAGATGCCAACGCTGATGAGACAGCCGCCTGGGTCAAAGCGCAAAACGAAGTAACGATGCCTTATCTTCGTACGCTTGCCGGGCGTGAGACGCTCCGGGAACGCCTTGGAAACCTCTGGAACTATGAGCGTGTGGGTGTGCCGTGGCAGGAAGGCGGCAAGTGGTTCTGGACATACAACCCGGGACTAGCCAACCAGGCACAGCTGATGGTCGGGGATGCTCCTGCCGTAAATGGTCGCATCCTGCTCGATCCAAACCTGTTGTCCACGGATGGCACGGCTGCGCTCGCGGGCACAAGTGTGTCGCCCTGCGGGACATGGCTTGCCTATTCTATTCAGCGCGCAGGTTCGGACTGGCAGACCTGGCATGTCCGCAATGTGGAAACCGGTGACGACACACCTGACTTTGTCGAGTGGGCTAAGTTCACTGGCGCATCCTGGGCCGCAGATGCGAGCGGGTTTTACTACAGCCGCTATGCGCCGCCTAAAGATGGTGAGGCGTATCAGGCTGTCAATGAAAACCATGTCGTCTACTTCCACGCACTCGGCACATCCCAAGCGGATGATGTCCTTGTCTACGCGACGCCTGACCAGCCAAAGTGGAATCTCAGCGCCGATGTCACTGAAGATGGCGACTATTTGGTGCTGTACCAGTATGCAGGGACGGACCGTCGGAATGGGATTGCATTCAAGGGCCTCAAATCGGGGGATGCCACCGTGCAGCAGTGGCTTCCTGTCGGAGATGCGGCGTATAGCATCCTCGGCAACGATGGCCCAACGTTTTACATCCTGACCGACAATGGGGCATCCCGTAAGCGTATCGTCCGCCTGCATGTTGGCGAGCCATTTACCAGCGCAGTGGAAATCGTTCCAGAGAGCAATGACACCTGTCAGAGCGCAAGCCTGATTGGCGACACGCTCATCGTTTCTTACCTCCGGGATGCACGCAGCTATGTGGAATGCTGGTCTCTGGATGGCATCGCGCTTGGAGAGGTTATCCTCCCTGGTATTGGGACATCGGGTGGCTTTGCGGGCACCCGTAAGGCGAAAACCGTCTGTTACGCCTTTACGGGCTACACAGCGCCGGCGGTCATCTATCAATTCGATGTCGCATCCCGGACGAGCAGCATTCTCCGCGAGCCCCACGTGCCATTTGATCGCACTGCATTTGTCACGACACAGCACTTTGCGACCAGCAAGGATGGCACACGTGTACCGTACTTTCAGACCCAGCTGGCTGAAAATGTCGGCAAGCCCAACCTGCCTGTCTATCAATATGGCTACGGAGGCTTTGACATCTCCCTGACCCCGGGCTACTCCCCGGCGGCCATCGCCTTCATGGAGCGGGGAGGCGTCTACGTCGTCGCAAACCTCCGCGGCGGCGGCGAGTATGGCGACACCTGGCATTTGGCCGGTACTAAGCTGCAGAAGCAAAATGTCTTTGATGACTTTATTTCTGTTTCGGAAGACCTCATCGGCCGCGGTGTGACGGAAAAGAAACGCATCGCAATTGCCGGCGGATCCAATGGAGGCCTTCTCGTCGGCGCCTGTTCAACGCAGCGACCTGACCTCTACGGCGCAGCCATCCCAGCCGTCGGCGTGCTCGACATGCTGCGCTTCCACCTGTTCACCATCGGGTGGGCCTGGCAAAGCGACTATGGAAACATCGAAAATGAGGATGAATTCCGCGCGCTGCTAGCCTATAGCCCGTATCACACACTCGTTTCCGGCTCGTCCTATCCGGCAACACTTGTGACAACAAGCGATCATGATGACCGTGTGGTTCCGGCGCACTCCTTCAAGTTTGCAGCGGCGCTGCAGTTCGCCCAGAACCCAGATGCGGCTCCAACGCTGATCCGTATCGAGACCCAGGCGGGCCACGGTGCAGGAAAGCCGATTTCGAAGGTTCTGGA
>JBEDDQ010000009.1:0-3430 GCA_041176185.1 Armatimonadota bacterium
TGGGAGTTTCAGAATAGGTGCGCGCGGGCCAAAGTCGGATGTCGCTTCCATCAGGCCGCCAGATCCGATACGAATGGGTTTGTTTTCCCGTTTCGCCTTCTCGAACATCCGCTTGCCATCGCTACCTTGCCGGCCAACATTTGTTACAAAGGACCCAATAGATTCCAAGGCAAAGTCGACACCCGAGACACCGATAAGCGAACCGGATTCGGTGTATACCGGGCGCGTCATACTGACCATCAGGATATTGGAGCCACCCTCATCAAAGTAGGGATCTGTGATGAACTGCTTTTTGCTCTTTATAGCACCTCGGTACCAAAGCTGATTTTTATCGTGAAAGTCGTATGAGATGCGTGCAAGATTGGGGAAAGACTTTCGGTCAATCAGGTAATAACCATCGGCGTCCTTTGGTGACTTGGCATCGTAGTAAATGTACGAACCGTAGACATCGTTCTTAGGCACCTGGCGCATTAAGTCGCGGATAAACGCGGGCATCCCGGGGTCGGGTGCAGTTCCGTAGACTCGCTGGCGGGCTCCGATAGCTTTCGGGATTACCTCGAGTTTTTCGATGTTGGATTCAAGGGTGCGTACGGATGTCTCGAGCTGGATGGAGGCGAATTCTCCAGCATTTTGCACGAGCTCGACGAGGCGGAGGACATAGGTGACAAAGAGGACGATGAGAATGACCTGACTGATGAGAATAGTCATCGTCCAGCCCAGCCGCCAAGCCAGACTTTTTGGTTTTGCAGGTCGCTTTTGTGCCAGACGTGTCATAGGTTTACATTCTCCCGTAATTGTCGTTGAACGTCACCATTTGGATACGAATGGAAGCGCTGACGGGTTACATGACGAGTTCGGAGAGCGAGAATCCCTGACCGAATTGTTGATTTGTGGTTACCAAGCGTGAGCCTGGAGCAATGCTTGTCTCACTCTGAGTCAGTTTTGTCTGGACCCGCTTTGCGGCTAGTACCTCGAATTGCTAGCCCTGTAAACAATTAAACCCCCCGGAAACAGCGGTGTCTCCAGGGGGATGTTTGTAAGGAGTGGTGTTTGGTGTCTAGTGTGCAAAGTCCATTTTTTTGCTGGACGTATCAATTCCAAACAGCTTGTAAAGTGGGCAGCGACCCGCCATGCCCGTGATTACAAGTACCGCACCTGCAATTCCGAGGATGGCATTGATGGCACTTGGCAATGAACCCATGATGGCTAAGATGAGGAGTGCATCCCCGATGTATACCCTTGCGATTCTGTCTGCGATGCCTTCGTTTATGTTCATTTATGTGTTCCTTCCCTCACCGCTAATGGACATAGCATCGCATGCATAAACATTGCTTTCATCTGCCGAAGGGATGATTTGTTTCCTAGGAATTGAGTGGCTTTTGTAGCGGACACATAGTGTTCCGAATGCTTCCAGCACGCATTTCAGTGACTAATTTCATAAGGTACATCACAGAGTCGAAGAGGCTACGTTGACGAGATGTTGCTGTGCAAGGCTAAATGACTAATCGAGTGGGAATATTGCATCCAAGCGTGCATAAACACATCATTGTCACGTGTGCATCGTTGTATTCGTACGTAAAACCGTGCAAAGTGTCCACGTTGAAGCCTTTTCAACCTCGACAGTACTTTACTTTTTGTCAATAAAACGCCGATTCCTTTGTCGTTGTTCCCTACGATGAGCATCGGGAGCGGTATTTCTTGCGGTTATACTTCCGCTATGGCCGTCACCATTGTGGAAATCGCAAAGCGGGCCGGGGTCTCTCACTCCACCGTTTCACGTGTCTTAAATAACACATCGGATGTCATCGCAAAGGACACCCGCGAACGCGTCCTGACCATCGCAAAAGCCATGGGCTACGTTCCAAATCTTGCTGCGCGTAGCCTCCGGGATGCACGTACACGCATGATAACGGTGTTTTCTGCCGGCCCGGGTGACCTCTGGCGTGGCGCAAACCCTACGATCATTTCCGCTGCGGCGAATGCCTTCCGTGATGCTGGATATGAACTTTTTTATTCCTTTGGTAGCAGTGTGGAAACCGCGCGTTTACCGGCTTGGCGCTTTGATGGTGCTGTCCTCCTTGATCGCGTCCCTGAAAACCTTCGCGATCAGCTTCGTGCTCAAAATACGCCCTATGTCGTGATCAACGACATCGTGGATGAAGATGCATTGATTGTTCCGGATGACGCTCAGGGAACCGAAGTTATGCTTGAGGAGCTCTTTGCGCTCGGGCATCGGAAGATCAGCTTTGTCAGCCCCGGGAGTTGGTATGTTGGGCACCATTCTATTGTTGCGCGTCAGGCAGCGTTTACGGCGTTTATGCAGGTTCACCAGCTTTCTCATTCGCTAACGCTTGGGGAGCGCATCCTCGATGAGCAGATGGATGTGTGGTTGCGTGACCAGTTGAGTGTTGGCGTTACGGCATTTGTGGCGAATGATCATCACACTGCCATTGTCCTGATGTCTGCTGCGGCACGACTGGGCGTACGGGTACCTGCTGATTTCAGTTTGATGTGCTTTAACGATGAGTTTCCGCTGTCATTACTTGAGCCGCCTGTGACCTGTGTGTCTCCGGATTCGGAGCTGCTTGGGCGTACAGCGGCGATGTATTTGCTAAGCCTGCTCAACGAAAAAGAGCATGCGCTAGCCCATATCACCCGTATTCCCTACCAGCTGGTTTCTCGCGAATCGACAGCTGCACGCTAGTTCACATTTTCCTGTTCACTTACATCACCTGATGCGAGCGGACCGAGACTGTTGGATGCTGACATCTTTGCTATGTCAACCGTTTTTGCCAATCTGACGAATATTGGTGTTTCAACTATGTTGGTCGTCAAAAAACCCGTATTTTCTCCAGTGATGCTCTATTAAAACCCCGGTAAGGTTTACATGTAATGTCGCCAATAAGGGGACATACGGATGTCGGTAAAGCGACGTTCAGATGGAGACAAAATGAAGAAGGTACTCTTGGGTGCAGTAGCAGCGATTGTTGTTACGGGTGCAGCCAACGCACAGTTTGGAACGTGGTACACAGATTCAGCTGCGTGGACGGCTGCAGTGACAAGCATCCAGACCGAAAATTACACGAATGTAGTTACGGGTTCACAGAACTACAACTCAGGCTTCGGCGGACTCGTCACGTCGACGACGTTCGTAAGTGGCTTTATTCCAGCAACCGTTGGAATCACAACAAATGACGCTGCAGCTCCAGTGACATTCAGTTTTACAAGCGGCAACGCGTTCGCATTCATTGGTGGCATCACTGACAATGCATTCAACCAAGTGAATGGAAATGCTTCTGTAACCGTCAGCGACGGTGGGACCTACACCTTTGCAAGCACCAACCCATTCTCCTTCCTTGGCTATGTGAGCAATTCGGCATCCCTGTCGAGCGTTGGTGTGACCGGACCGGCGAACAACTTCCTCCAGTTC
>JBEDDQ010000010.1:0-2643 GCA_041176185.1 Armatimonadota bacterium
TCCATGGCCTTGGTCGCAGCCGCGGGCCCCATCGCCAACATCGCAGCTGCCGTTATCTTTGCCGGTGTACTCCGTATCTTCTTAGCCAGCGGATTCGCAACGTTCAATGAGTGGACAATGATGGCATTGCTCACCCTGGTCATTAGCGTCGGCCTGAATGTTGCGCAGTTCGTCTTCAACCTTATTCCCGTGCATCCAATGGATGCCTGCACCATTCTCGCGAGCTTCCTACCTGAGAGCATCGGCGTCCCCTTTCTCGCGTTCATGCAAAAGTGGGGTGCGGTTGTGATGATGGCCCTTGTTTACACTCACGTTCTGGATGGCATCCTGATGCCGCTCATCGTAACGATATTCCGCCACCTGATTGGTTTCTGATATGACAGCGTCTCCTATGAAACGTCTCCTCTCCGGAATGCAGCCGACTGGCTCCGGACGCCTCCACCTAGGTAACTATGAAGGTGCTCTGAAGCCTTGGATTGCCCTCCAGGGCAAGTACGAAATGTACTGCTTCATCGCTGACTGGCATGCACTTACGACAATGGCTGGCTCGCCGGATAGTATCGCCGATCAGTCACGCGAAGTCGCACTGGACTACCTCTCAGCCGGCCTTGACCCAAGCCAGGTTGCGATTTTTCGCCAAAGCGCTGTCCCACAACACGCTGAGCTCGCGGTCCTGCTCGGGATGCTTACGCCAGTCAGCTGGCTGGAGCGCGTTCCGACGTATAAGGAGAAGCGGGAGCATGTCGAGCGTCAGGAAGGCGGCTCGGATGCAAGCGTCAGCTTTGGTCTGCTCGGATACCCAGTGCTTCAGGCTGCCGACATCCTCCTCTACCGTGCTCACGTCGTCCCTGTTGGTAAAGACCAGGCAGCTCACCTTGAGCTAACCCGTGAGATTGCGCGTAGGTTCAACCATTTGTACTCCACGGATGTCTTCCCAGAGCCGCAGGCATTGATTCAGGAGATGACCGGGACGCTTCCCGGCCTCGATGCAGATGCGGATGGCAAGCTGCGCAAAATGTCCAAGTCCTATGGCAACTGTATCTATATGACAGATTCTGAGGATGATGTAGCAGCGCGCCTCAAGGGCGCTTTTACAACCCCGACGAAAATGCGTAAGACCGATCCAGGCATCCCGGAAGGCTGTTCCGTCTGTCTGCTGCGCAAGCTCTACGATGCTGACAACTACGCGACCCAATGGGATGAGTGCCGCTCAGGTGAGCGTGGATGCGTGCAGTCAAAGCGTGAGACGACAGACATCGTCAATGCGATGCTCGAGCCTATTCGAGAGCGACGCAAGCTGTATTCAAGCGACCCGGCAGAGCTTGACCGACTCTTGAAAGATGGTGCAGACCGCGCATCGGCGATGGCAGAAGCCACCATGCAAATCGTCCGTGAAACGATGAAGTTCATTTAGACAATGGAGTTTGGAATGAAGAAACTAATCCTCGCTACCGTTTTTAGTCTGACTGTCGTATCCGTCAGTCATGCCCAGTCATCAACGCTTGCCGGTATCTCCTTTAAGCACAGCACGAACCCAAAGCAGTCTGCCAAGCTCCTTCCACCGGATAAGGACAAACAGGGCAAACCCATCATCGCAGGATATCAAAAGCACTCCATCACCTTTGCTGGAGGTAGCGGTGCAAATGTGACATCCATGCTGTACACACCGGGCAACCAACCTGATGGCAAACGCCACGCTGCGGTTATTCTGGTACATGGTCTTGGTGGAAACAAAGATCAGTTAGCAATGCTGGCGGTGATGTTAGCGCAAAAGGGATATGCGGCACTCTGTATCGATGCTGCGGGACACGGTGACCGTCCAAAAATTGGTGGGGCACAGGAAAATGCCTTGGGTGTGGCTCCGTTTAAGGCGATGATTGCCCAAACCGTACAAGACCTGCGCTGCGCCGTCGATGTCCTTGCCGCGCGTAAGGATGTCGATACATCGCGTATTGGATACGTCGGTGCATCACTGGGAGGCATCATCGGGTCGCGTTTCCTCGCCGATGAACCTCGAATTGCGTGTGCGACCATCCTTGCCGCCGGCGGAAACCTTGGACAGCTTCTGGCAACATCTCAAATTGAAGGCGCCAAAAAACTCCGTGCTGGCAAGAAAATCGACCCGGTTGCCATCCAGAAGGAACTCAACGAAGTCGATCCAGCAAAGCACATCGGACGTGCGAAACCCCGCCCGATGCTCTATCTGCATGGAGACAAGGACGATGTCGTTCCGGTTGCGAACAATGAAGCGTTGTTCAAGGCAACTAAGCAACCAAAAGAACGTATTCTGATGCCCGGTGGCCACGTCCCGAATCCCTTTGAGCTGATCTCAAAAACCGTTGCGTTCTTTGACAAAAACCTCAATGGAGCGGCAGCGAAGTGATAGAACAGGTACGCCTCGGCGAAACCGATCTGAACGTCTCCAAGCTGTCGTTTGGTGCAGCCCCACTGGGTGGCGCTTACGGTGAATTCACACAAAAAGATGCTGACGCAGCTGTCCGGACGGCTCTTGACTATGGGATTACAACCTTCGATACCAGCCCGTATTACGGCAAAGGTCGGAGCGAAGAAGTCCTTGGTCAGGCGCTCAAAGGAATCAACCGTGAAGCGTTCACGGTCATCACAAAGTGTGGTCGCTACGAT
>JBEDDQ010000011.1:0-2644 GCA_041176185.1 Armatimonadota bacterium
CCCTACGGTCACGTAGTCGCCGACAGCGTACTGATCTTCGATGAGAAGAAAAAAGCCGGTGATGACATCCTTAATCAGCTTTTGAGCGCCAAAACCGAACGCAAGACCAGCGACGCTTGCGGTTCCAAGGATTCCTGCCACGTTGATTCCAACCAGAGAGAGCAGTGCCACAAGCATTACGAAGAACAAAACCATGTCCGATGCACTTGCCATCGTGCCCATGAGGGTTTGGATACGTGCCTGATTTCTTGATTCGCTTGTCGTATGCCGTGACAGCAATGTCGAAATGGTCTTTTCAATGAGGCGGCGTAGCATGACCCGCGCAGCAAAGTAGATGAGCAATACAAGAACAGCTTCAACACTGCGTTCGATCACACGAATATTTGGGTGGGACGAGAGACCCAACGCAGTCATTAGGTCATCTACCAATGAGTTCGTCGGAAGGGGAGCAGGTTGTTGCTTAGGAGGCATCGTTCGGGTTCCCGATTGCGTTTTCATCGCCGGCGCGAGTCGTGGATACGCGTACCCTGCGTACTCTACGTCCGGTAACTTCAATGACTGTAAACGTATATCCGCCAAAGGGGACCGTCGTTCCCGGTTTGATGATGGCTTGGGATGCATTTGCAAGTATCCATCCACCAACAGTTTCGATATCCTCATCGTTCTCTGGCATCGAAATCTCAAAGTGCCTAACGAGCTTCACCAATGTCATCCTGGCGTCAACGATGACCGCTTGATTGTCGGTGACTAGCTCAGGTAGGTCGGTCTCAAACTCATCCTGGATATCGCCAACGATTTCTTCAACGATATCCTCGATGGTTACGATGCCGGCAGTTCCACCGTATTCATCTACGACTACGGACATATGCGTACGCATCCGTTGCATTGTCCGAAGGAGTGCCTCTGTAGATTTGGTTTCTGGAACCCGGAATACTGTTCGCAGCGCTGGTGAAATGTCGGTTCCAGTTAGCTTGACAAGTTCTTTGACGTGCACAATTCCAATAACGTCATCCGGATTGCCATTTCGAATCACAGGGAAGCGTGTGTGCCCGGATGCTGATACAAGATGGACAATTTCAGTGAGCGGCAGAGACGCATCAACGAAAGTCACATCCGGGCGTGGAATCATCACGTCCTTTGCCTGTGAGTGTGAGAAGTCGAGCACACGGGTAGCCAGATTCCATTCGGATTCCTGAATGGTGCCGCTGTTGCGGCTGGCTGTGAGCATAAGGCGAAGCTCATCGGCTGACAGGGAATCCTCGTGTCCATGGTCATCGGTTGGTTTTATTCCGAAAGGCCGCAGGACCAATCCAGCAATGCCATTCATGAGGAGAATAAGCGGTCGGAAGATCTTGGTGAATATAGACAGCGGAAAGATAAGTGCGAGAGTAATCTTTTCCGCTTGCTTAATAGCAAGGGTCTTTGGAGCCATTTCGCCGATGATGACTTCGAGCATCATCACCAATGTCAATGCGACACCACTGGTTAGTGTGTGACGGATACTTGCCGGAATCCTCCCGAATATCGGGTGGAGTAAGCTTTCAACGGCTGTCTCACCGATGTTGCCAAGTACCAGTGTACAGACCGTGATTCCCAGCTGTGTCGCAGATAGGTAGTCGTTGATATGGGTTAGGGCACGAACGGCACGAACCGCATTTTGATTTCCTGTCCGAGCCAGTTCACTGAGTCTTGTGGTACGGACCTTGACAAGTGCGAATTCGGCTGCGACAAAGAAACCCGTCAAGAGGACGAGAAGCAATGTCAACGCAAGTTCAATGAGTTTGTAAGAGTGTGGTTCCATAATTGCTGGAATCTTCCAGCAAACCCATTCTATCAAAGTGATTCCGAAGCCGTTCTAAAGGTAGAATCTCTCGTATATGCGTCTAAAAAACTCAGCTGTTCCATTGTCGATTTTGGCGACTGTCTCGGTTACTTTCGTAGCCGTCAGTGCGCCTCCCGTAAAGAAGGTTGATGCATCCGGTTCAGCTGCCACATACAAGCGCGTCCGGAGTTTTGTTGACAAATACTGTGTTGGTTGTCATGGATCCGATGGTGCAGCGGCGGGAATAAATCTCACGAAGCATAAATCTCTGGATGCCATGTTGAATGACCGGGCTACCTGGGACAAAGTTATTGGTACGATTGAGTCTCAGTCGATGCCGCCTAAGGGAGTTCCGCATCCGGAAATCGCCGCGCGAACAGCCGTCGTTAATGCGCTGCAATCAGCATTTTCGCAGGCTGACTGCAAAATCAACGATCCTGGACGCGTCACGATGCGTCGTTTGAATAAAGTTGAATATAACAACACGGTGCGCGATCTACTTCGCGTGACATCGTCTCCGGCCGATAAGTTTCCCAGTGATGACGTCGGATACGGGTTTGACAATATTGGAGATGTTCTGTCGATTTCTCCGCTTCTGATGGAAAAGTATGTTGGGGCAGCGCGTCAGCTGTCGCGTGAAGCCATTCTCGCACCAGAAGACCGTGTCGTGCCTCCAAAACGGGTTCTCGGTAAAGACCTGAAGCCAATCGCTGGTGGTGGGATGAGCCCATATGTTGGTGATGCCCTGATGTTCGGTACGGTATCCGATGCGGGTTTTACGATCGATGCTCCGGTTGCTGGTTCGTATACGCTCAAAATCGA
>JBEDDQ010000012.1:0-6651 GCA_041176185.1 Armatimonadota bacterium
ATGAAATGTCATCTGCGGACAGGCGAACCGATGCGATATCTGGATGGAGCTTGATGGACATAGTACGCATGTATTCTACAATCACCGGGGACCAAGTCCCACATGCCTCTTAGGGGATAAAGGGTCCGGTTATACCTGAAATAGCATCCCGGAGCGCCCGAGCGAGTATCGCAGCCCGCGGTTCTTTACGTTTGCGGCTACTCATGATGATTCTGCGGCAGTCGATGTAGGCTCCGAGCCAGAACGTGATGCCGGATTGCCAGCGCCGTGCCGTCCGGAGGCGATTTCGTAGGAGGTAATATTCCCGCTCGAGTGGCATTTCCGATGTGTTTGCGCTGCCCTGATGATGTACGACTACGCTTGGAACCATGATGGAGCGGAGCTTGTGGCGGTGCAAACGGATACCAAAGTCAACATCTTCGTAGTAGAGAAAGCAGCCATCATCCATCCCGCCCACCGCCTCCCAGGCATCGAGAGAGACCAGCATCGCGCACGCCGGGATGTAATCGACATCCTGTGCACTGGTCCGGGAAAGATTTGTGGCTGGAAGCCCGGCATGTGCATTACCGCCAGCGATGTTTGGACCAATCATCCCACCTGCGGCCCATATTGTGTCCGGAGAATGGGCATCCACAAGCAATGGACCCACGGCTCCAACACCGGATGAAGTGCCATCGGCATCCGGCGCGATATGTGGGATAAGGCTGGTGATGGTGTCTGGTGCCAGGCGGATGTCGGGGTTTGCGATGAATCCAAGGCGTGCACCGCCGGCGCGCAGAGCCGTCATCCCAATACGGACAGCCGCTGGAAAGCCAATATTCGTTGTCTGTGTGAGGACGGTGATGCTTGGAAAGGCGGTTTGTAGACGCTGGGAAGCATCCGGTTCAACCCCTTGATCTACCACAACCACGGGAGCGGTGAAGTGCGTCTGGTGCAGGATGTCATCAATGCACTTGAGTGTTGTTTCGATGCCTTTGTAGTGAACGATTACAGCACCGGTGCGTGGGATGTCCATGAATTCAGCTAAGCCCTGCTCCGCCATCCACCGGGAGCTCGATGCCCGTGACAAACCCGCCAAGCGGGCTTGCTAAAAAGAGGATGGCACCACTGATATCGGTTGCGGATGCCAGCCGCCGCAGGGGTGTACGCGCGGCGATTGGAGCGAGAAAGTCTTGGCCTTGTGTGTTTGCCCAGTCTGTTGTCACCACTCCGGGCCCGACTCCATTCACACGGACACCTTGTGGACCGAGTTCGCGCGCCGCCTGGCGGACCCAGGTTTGGACCGCCCCTTTAGCGACGGCATGCGCTCCATGCCCGACTACGGGGTATTGCGGCAGGGTTGCGGTGAGGCAGGTGATCGATGCATTTTCGGATGCAACCAAGAGTGGAAGCAAGGCGTTGACGGGGTTTATGACCGGTGCGAGAACAGCGGAAAGCTCATCGGCGTAGTCGATAAATGAAAGGGAAGTCAGCGCTGCAGCATCCCGAAAGCCGCTTGCGTTACAGACAAGCGCATTCAGCGTGGATGTATTCGCTTGGATTTGTGTTGCCATTTCGGCGCATGCCAGCGGATTACGGAGGTCAGCGGTGACCAAAAACGATGTTGGGGAGTGGAGTTGGACGTGTGCCAGAGTCTCCGTAAGGTCATCGGATGCTGTCCGTCCGTGGCAGATGACGCGTGCACCGTGCTCGGCTGCGAGGATGGCGGTTGCCTTGCCGATACCCCGGTTTGTGCCTGTAATCAGCATGGTCAGGCCATTGAGCAGCATTCTATTTGTGGGATGTGTCATCGCATAGTCCAGCGGAGCATATCAAATTCATTGAGAATGGTGCCTGTCATCTTGGCAAGATTCCAGTGCTTTGGGTAGAATGTCCGAGTCCGATTCCTGGTGGTGTAACGGTAGCACAGAGGTTTTTGGTGCCTTTAGTTGGAGTTCGAATCTCTACCGGGAAACATAATGGGGCTGCATTGCAGCCCCATTTTTCATTTGGTCCCAGGACCATCCCTGCATATTTTTGGGACTTGACGCGCTCACTGGGCCCCGCTAGAGTTGATGCATGTCCGAAAGTGATATGCCTCGCGTTGCTGCTCCGGTTGCAAAGCCATCCCCGATGCCTCTCTTGGGCCGTATTTTGTGGAACCCGACAACATTCCTGTTTCGCACACTTTTTCGGCTACATGGAGGCTACCGGGTTGTTGGTAAACATCACGTCCCCCGCCAGGGCGGTGTATTGATTTGTCCAAATCACGTCTGCGATGTTGACCCGCCGGCGGTTGCGGGTGCGCTGCCGCGTAAGTCACGCTTTATTGCGAAGCATGAGCTGTTCGAGATGCGTATTTTGACGTGGGTATTACCGATGTTTGGTGCATTTCCCATTCGCCGTGACACAGCGGACCGTGCGGCGGTTAAGACCGCCATCAGCCACCTCAAGGCAGGCGAGGCGGTTGTGGTTTTCCCTGAGGGCGGCGGGAACCCGGATGGTGTGTTGCAGCCGTTGCAGGCCGGTGCATTGATGATGGCGGTGCAGGCGGGTGTTCCAGTTATCCCTTGCGCACTCGTTAACACTAACAGGGTTTTGCCCTATGGGGGCACGCGGCTACAGCGCTCGCCTGAGCCGGTGCTTGTGATCTTTGGCGAGCCAATTGAGGTGTCGGAGTTCGGGACGGGCAAGACGGGTGTCGAAGCAGCGACACGTATCCTTACGGAGCGCTTGGCGGCGATGTTGAAGCAGCCGGTGCCTGAGGGGCCACATGTTCCGCATGCATTGCGTGGCGGGCAGCGGTAAGAAAAAACGGGCCAGCGAAGCTGGCCCGTGTGTTTTGTATCCGGCGGGTTGGGCTTAGGAACGCAGAGCGTCTGCTCCACCCACGATTTCAGAAATTTCCTTGGTGATCGCAGCCTGCCGTGCGCGGTTTGCGACCAGCGTCAGATTTGCAATCATCTTGCCAGCGTTGTCCGTAGCAGAGCTCATGGCTGTCATACGTGAGCCATGTTCCGATGCAACAGACTCAAGCAGCGCCTGATAGACAAGTGTGTCTACGGAGCGTGGAACCATGTCACCGAAGAGGGTTGCTGCGTCCGGCTCGAACAGAGCTTCTTCGGATGTCCCTGCGGCTGCATCATCGGAGTCTGTCGAGAGAGGCAACAGCTGAACGCTGGTTGGCTTCTGGGTCAATGCGCTAAGGAACTTTGTGTACACCAGATAGACGACATCAACTTCGCCAGACATGTACATCGCTTGTGCTTTGCGGCTGATTTCAGCCGCTTCACCAAATGTTGTGCCTGTCATATTGATAGCGAATTCTGCGGCAACTGGAATACCACGGCGTCGGAAGTACGCTTGTCCCTTGCGCCCGATGACGATGCCACGAATATCTTCAAGCGCCGGGGTCGAACCATCCGGCCCGCATGTACGAACAACTTCGGCAGTTTTCTTGAGAATGTTTGTTGCGTAAGAGCCGCAGAGTCCACGGTCAGCGGTGATGGCTACGATGCCAATTCGCTTTATCGATGTGCGTTGTTCCAGAAGTGGGTGTGCAACGGATGTCCCTGCTGCATTGGCAAGTGAGCCCATAACGGTGCGCATTTGCTCTGCGTAGGGGCGCGCAGACTGTACACGATCCTGTGCACGCTTTAGGCGCGCTGCAGCGACCATTTTCATGGCCTTTGTAATTTGCTGGATATTTTTGGCGACCCTAATTCGGGCGCGGACTTGTCGCATTGATGGCATATTAAACTTCGGCTCCCGCTGAAAAAACCGTTGCAGTATACCATTGGACCCTGATGTTGGGGTCGAAAGTGGATGGATGCGGCGATACACTTGACCCCGTGAGTGACAGCATCCAGAGTGTGGAGCCCCTAATGTTTTCTGATGATCCGCGAGCAGATGACCGCATTAATGACGAATGCGGCGTATTTGGGGTGTACGCACCAGGTGAGGATGTCGCAAGGCTATCCTACTTCGGTCTATTTGCCCTGCAGCATAGAGGTCAGGAGTCGGCTGGGATTGCTGTAACCGATGGCAATCACATCCATGTCCACAAAGAAATGGGTTTAGTCACCCAGGTTTTTTCTGAAGACATCCTGCAGTCATTAAAGGGTTTTGCTGCCGTTGGCCATACCCGCTACAGCACGACTGGGTCATCGGTATTACGAAACGCCCAGCCGATTATGTGCTGCCTTGCAAACGGTGAATACGTTGCGGTTGCCCACAATGGCAATCTGATTAACACCGAAGCACTTCGCACGGCGCTGATATCCCGTGGTGTGGTCTTTGAGTCCACCAATGATTCGGAAGTCATCGCGCACTTGATTAGCGAAAACATGCACCTTGGGATTGTGGACGCCGTCCGGACTGCCGTTGTGCAGCTCGAAGGTGCTTTTTCATTGGTCATCATGTCGCACGACACCGTTATCGGTGTCCGGGATGCCTATGGTGTTCGCCCGCTTTGCCTTGGTCGCCTTGGGCAGACGCACTGGGTTTTGGCATCCGAGACCTGCGCCATCAACACGGTAGGTGCAGCATTCGTCCGTGATGTATCTCCCGGTGAGATGATTGTGATTGGCGCGGATGGCTGGAAGTCGGTCAAAGCCGTTGACATGCAGCGTCACGCGCTGTGTATGTTCGAGACGATTTACTTTGCGCGCCCGGACTCTGAAATGTTTGGTCAGAGCCTGCACGCAGCGCGGCGCCGCATGGGAGCTGAGCTCTTTGGTGAGCACCCCGTCGACGCAGACATCGTGATTGGCGTTCCAGATAGCGGCACGCCGGCTGCACTTGGGTTTGCCGAGGCCAGTGGCATCCCGTTTGGTGAGGGGATGGTCAAGAACCGCTACATCCAGAGAACATTTATTCAGCCGAATCAGCGGATGCGCGAGATGGGTGTGCGGATGAAGCTGACGCCAATCCGAGAGGCTCTCGTGGGTAAGCGTGTGGTGATGGTGGATGACTCCATCGTGCGCGGAACGACGACCGGTAAGATTGTGCGCTTGCTGCTGGATGCCGGTGCAACGGAAGTTCACGTCCGGATTTCAAGCCCTGCGGTTGCACATCCGTGTTTCTACGGTATCGACATGGCATCCCAGGATCAGCTGATTGCAAGCCACGCAACAGTTGAGCAAATTCGCCAGCATATTGGTGCAACATCGCTTGGGTATCTCAGCACGGATGGACTGAGTAAAGCGATGTCGCTGTCGAACGAGAATTTCTGTCTGGCGTGTTTCACGGGTACGTACCCAATCGATATCCCGGATGCGGTTCGTGCGGGCAAGGATGCGTTTGAGCCAAGTCAGAGACGGTGATGTGTTTGATGTCAGCCAGCTTGGAATGCTGGTTGCCGAAGGGGTTTGGGTGTTTTCACACCTGGGCATGACAGTAGCGTGCCGGCCCCTCCGCTTGGATGAAGCTCCTGCTGCAGCAGAAATCGAAGCATCGCGCTTTCATCCTTCGACCAGTGTCCAAGGCTTCGAATCGTTTATTTCGGGTACAAACAGTCTTTGCTGCGGTGTTTTTGTGAGCGATGCGTTGGTTGGATGCGCCACTGCCAACATCACGCCTCCACTCGGGAATAATCCATCCGAAGCGTTTATCGATAACATCTCGGTCCTGGAAACACATACAGGCTGCGGCCTAGGTCTCCTGCTTACGGGATATCTCTTGAAATGCGCAACGCAGGCGCCATTTTCCTGTTCACGTGCAACCCTCGAAGTCCGACCAAGTAACACAGCTGCCAAGCGGATCTACGGCCGTATCGGGTTCACTTGCCATGGGATCCGCAAGCGGTATTACAGCCACCCAACCGAAGATGCCGAAATACACTGGCTTGAAGCCATGGATGTCCCAGCATTTCAGAATGTGTTAGTGGATGCTGTTTCGCATGCGTTGGAATTGTTCCACGTGAAACAATTGGATGAGCGTGAGGGGAAGGTTTGAAGGGTCTCCTCAGAGCACTCTATGCAAGCATCCCGTTAGTGGTCTTGCTGGTGCTCGTTGCCTGGACCGGATCCAATGCCGGATCTTATAGATCCACCTGGCTGGGGACGTTTTGGGCATTGAATAAGCTTGCCCCACAATACCAGCCTATCAGTGATTACGGTGTCAGTATGTATCAGCTCAATGATGCCCTACGTCGACTCGCCCACATCCTGATTGGTTTGATGGCCGTTATCGTGATGGATCGCATTTTGCGCATAACGTCACGGTTACGGGGAGGCCCGAGATTGGCAATCGCCTGCTGCCTCTCCCTGATGGTGATTGGAACCGGGGCAGCTGTGCGTTATCAGAGCAGCTTACGGCATGTCCGGACGGTGCAATTTGTCTCGAGTGGAACCGGGATGCTGATCGGTGCGTTGGTTATTTCTGCAGCAGCGCTCGACCGGCGGATTGTTTCCCGCTTGCAGGATGCACCACCTGAGGTGGTGAAAAGTTGTAGTGATGATGGATGCGCGGATGCATCCGAACCCGATGAAGAGGAAATTTAGACTATGCCAGGACGCATGATTTTCGGCCGTGCCGTGCAGCACCCCCTTCCACCAGAAGGCAAAGTGATTCCACCGACAGGGATGGAAGTCCCGGCCGCTGATCGCCAGCGCCTGATGGCTGCAGCCGGTGAGCTGCAAAAGCGCGTGGATGTCCTTAAAAACAAAAGTC
>JBEDDQ010000013.1:0-4635 GCA_041176185.1 Armatimonadota bacterium
GATCGCCATTGACTTCACGAGCGGCGAAGGCGTTATCGAACACGTCTATGAGCGCCGTGGGATTCTTGCCCGGCAGAGTGGGAATGAGCGCGAGCGTCAGACGCTTGTCGCGAACCTTGAGCTTGCGGTTATCGTATTTGCCGTCGCTGAACCCCGCCTCGACCCGTTCAAGCTCGACCGCTTTCTGGTCCTTGCCGAAGACAATGACCTCGAATGCGTCATTGTTGTCAACAAGTGCGATCTTCCCCCTGACTCAGACATCGATGCCACCTGCGCTCTCTACGAACGGATTGGATATAAGGTTATCCGCACAAGCAAGCGCACCGGGGATGGCATCGAAGACCTTAGAAGTGCCCTTTCTGGCAAGATTTCAGCCCTCTGTGGACCAAGCGGCGTTGGGAAGTCATCCCTGCTCAACTGTCTCCAGCCCGGTCTCGCACTGAAGACCGGAGTGACAGGCGATGTCACACACGCCGGGAGGCACACAACGGTTCGGGCAAGCCTACTTCCGCTTGAATGCGGCGGTTGGGTGGCCGATACACCGGGGCTTCGCCAGGTCGAGTTCTGGGACCTCCCCCCGGATGACATCGCGTGGTGTTTCCCGGAAATGTCCCCCTTTGTCAATGACTGTCGCTTTGCAAACTGTCGGCATGACAGCGAGCCTGGATGCGCCATCAAAGCACAGCTCGCATCAGGAAAGCTGTCGGAGCATCGGTATGCAAGTTATCTCTCGATGATCGCGCATAAGACACTGTCGTAGGTTCGGGATGAGCCTCCGGCGACGTTCCGATAGAATAATCATCAATGGAAACAACCCCTGACACCAGCTGGAAGCGCTTTTTCGAAGCGCTTGGCCCTGAGGGCTATCTCTCGGAGACATTCACAAAGAACACTGATGCCGAAGTTGACTTTGTGATGGACGTCTGCGGGCTGACCCCGGGGATGAAAATTCTGGATATGGGATGCGGCCCTGGGCGCCACGCACTCGGGCTCGCAAAGCGCGGACTCAATGTGGTTGGCGTGGATTTTTCCGATAAGTTCATCGAGTTTGCACGCGCCGCTGCCGCAGACTGCGGCGTTGCCGACCGAACTGAGTTCGTCGTCGCGGATGCGCGTGACTTTGTGCGTGCTCGCACATTCGATGCGGCGGTTTGTCTGTGTGAGGGCGGCTTTGCTCTCCTCCAGACAGATGAAGACAATGTGAGGGTGCTTCGCCACATCGCTGCCAGCCTTAAACCAGGAGCTCCATTCCTCCTCACCACGATGAACGGCTACCGCACGATTCGCTTGGCGGGTTCTGCTACGGATACGATTCTTGACTCAACCACAATGGTGGAATCGTGGATTCAGGATGACGGAACAGAGCTCAAAGGCCGGCACTTTATCGTCCCGGAGCTTGCGCGGATGCACCGTCAGGCCAGCCTTACCGTCGAAGCTGTTTGGGGTGGAACCGCAGGCAACTGGGGCCGACGGCCACTTGAATGGGATGAGATGGAAGTGATGATCCTCTCCCGCAAAGTCGGCATTAACACGCAACCCTAGACATACCTGGGGCTAGCGGTCCTCTAGAGATGGCAATGCCGGACCCTATTTTGGGGTGTTGATAGATAACCCCTCGTTTCGTGGATTCAGGATGACGGATCTGAGCTCAAAGGCCGGCACTTTATTGTCCCCGAGCTTGCTCGGATGCACCGTCAGGCCAGCCTCACCGTCGAAGCTGTTTGGGGTGGAACCGCAGGTACCTGGGGCCCACGGCCACTTGAATGGGATGAGATGGAAGTGATGTTCCTCTCCCGCAAAGTCGGCATTAACATGCAACCCTAACGTTTCCACAACCAAGCTGCGATGCTTTGGCTAAGAGCAACGAACGCATTTCATTGATGGAGATGCTGCGAGGCGGCAGGGAATTAGGATGCCGTTCTCGTATCGCTCCATATGCAAATCACTACGGCTCCCAATGAAACTCTGTGGTACCGCCATCCCGGGTTCGACTGGAACAAACAGGTCCTCCATCTTGGCAACGGCTTTGTTGGGGCATCGTTTCACGGAAATGTCCCAGAAGAGCGTATCTCTATCAGTGAGAAGTCCTTTTGGACGGGTGGACCTGGCGATGGAAGCACGCCGCGATACGGTATCCGCGAGGGTGGCCGAGATGTTGTCGGTGAGCTAAGAAAACTGATTCTTGCCGGGCGGGTCGAAGAAGCGGATGCCCTTGCCAGCCAGCGCTTTATGGGCGACTATTCGTACTTTGGCGGCCTCTCGACGCTTGGACACCTTTCCATCAAAACCGGCCATGATGCAGATTCAGCCAAAGATTACATCCGGTCGCTACACCTCCCAACGGCTACCGGGATGGTTTCCTACGCAAGCGCCGGCACAACGTACACACGCACGATGTTCTGTTCATACACAGACCGTGTGCTGGTCGTAAACATTAAGGCAAGCCGCCCGGGGACATTGTCACTCGTTATTCGTCAGGAGCTGGCACACGTAAAGCGGAATCCGAAAATCACTGTTGATGCAGACCGCGGTTCGATCAACATCGATGGCAACATCGATGACAATAACCGCCCATATGCCGTTGGTCTTCGGGTCCTAACCCGAGGTGGGAGCAAGGCAATATCCGGGACAGATGCCCTTGCGGTGACGGAAGCAACGGAAGTTACGATCATCCATGCGCTGGCGACCAACTACAAGTTAGAGCCGCCTCTTTACAAAGGCACACCTCCCCGTCCGGATGTCGATAAGTGGGTCGAATCGGCTGCGAAACGTGGGTTTGCAAGCTTACACCGTCGACATATCAAAGATGTATCGCCTCTCTACAATGCGGCAAAACTAACGCTTGAGCCATCCGTTTCGGGAGTTGAGCGGATCCCAACGGATGAGCGTTGGAAACGTTATACGGCTGGCGACACGCGTGATATTGGTCTGAAAGTCCTTGCATTCAATGTTGGTCGGTATCTCCTGATCGCTGCGAGTCGTCCGGGTGCGCTTCCGAGTGGACTCCAGGGCGCTTGGAATGCCAATTATTCTGCACAGTGGAGTGGTAACTACCAGGTCAACATCAATGTTCCATTGATCTACATGGGCGGCGCATCACTAGGTCTTGCTGAATGTAACGAGCCGTTTATGGACTGGATTGAAGCACAGGCAGTCCCGGGCCGCGATGTTGCGAAAGCCTACTACGGCACAAAGGGCTGGGTGACCAACGCAACGGGGAACATCTGGGGACACGCGGCCAATGGCCTTGACCTCGAGTGGGGTCTGTTTCCCAGCGGAGCAGCATGGCTTTGTCGGCACTTGTGGGAGCAGTATCAGTTCACGGCTGACAAAGGCTTTCTACGCAGGCGGGCCTATCCAGTGATGTGTGATGCCGCACTTTTCTGGCTGGAAAATCTGCAGGAACACAAAGGTGAGCTTGTTGCAGTTCCATCAGTGAGCGCCGAACAGCGCTCGGTAAATGGCTTCCTTGAGATTCCGTTTCAGGATGTCGTGTTTGTCCGCGACTTGTTCCGCAACACGCTCAAGGCTGCGGCGGTGCTTGGAAAGCAGGATAGTTTCACCAAGAGCATTGCCACCGCCCTCGCGCGTCTCGCACCGCTCCGTATTGGTAAGCATGGCCAGCTGCAGGAGTGGCTACCGGACATCGATGACCCGATGTGTCGCCACCGGCACTTTATGCACCTTTCAGCGCTGCATCCGTGTGATGAGATTGATGTCCGCAAGGATACAGCGCTGGCAGCTGCAATTCGGGTGTCGATGAACATGCGCGGGGATGGCAGTAACAAAGAGCGTCTTGATCCAAAGTACACGGATAAATGGCCGTGCAAGTGCCGCCACGTTGGGAGTCCGAGAGATGAGCATATCGGCGGAAACTGGTCACGCTCTTGGAAGGTATGGCTTTGGGCGCGTCTGTTTGATGGCGACCGTGCCGACAAGATTTTGGGTGAGCTGATTGGTGAGGCAGGGATGGAGAATATGTGCCAGTATCAGCAGGTTCCACCAAACCGTACACCGATGCAGCTTGATGGTGCGATTACAACCCCGGGTGCGATGACTGAGCTTTTGGTTCAGTCTCATCTGGATGTGATTGAGCTGCTTCCTGCCCTTCCTGGCGCTTGGAAGGCAGGAACAATAGAGGGTGTGCGAACCAGGTTTGGCTGGGATGTAAACGTCCATTGGGCATCCGGGCGCCTGACAAGTGTTCTCGTGAAAGCACAAAGACCGGGAGAGAATGTCATCCGATACGGGGATAGAGAAGTCATTTTGAAACTCGAAAAGGGCGAGTCTGTAAACCTTGGGCATGACCTGATGCGGCTTGTCGCCTGAGAGGGATATGCCGATTACAACAGTTGCAGTCTCGATGGGCTTCGAGCGGATGACCACCCAATATTATTGGAGAAAATAGTCCATTCGATTGAGGGAGTAACTGAGCGCCGAAAATAACACCAGCCGGACTGCGAAGCAGTCCGGCTGGTGCGTTCTAAGGGTGGGATGGACTCGCCTCTGGGCGTCATCATGACACCAGGAGCAAGCCCTGGGGCTAAAATCAGCCCGCGAGCCCTTCCCGGAGATTATCACTATTCAATTTGCAATGACCCTCCTTTCAGTGTGGTAAGTGGATTGTACCTACAT
>JBEDDQ010000014.1:0-3879 GCA_041176185.1 Armatimonadota bacterium
CGGTTCCCGTGCAGATGTCAAGCGCAGTAGACCCATTTGAGAGCCCCAGCGCCTTGACAGTGGCATCCCGCCAGGCATGGTGGAGGCGCATGCTGAGGACGGAGTTGAGGAGGTCGTAGCGCGGCGCGATGGCATCAAACATATCTTGCACATAAGCATGCTTTTGCTGCGGAGCGGGTAGCGGATTGTTTACGTTTGATTGAGCCATCTGGGTAACAGGGTTTGTGAACATTGTCACAAAGTAGGCTGAGTATACCTTGATGAGCTGCTGGTTAATGCATCACTTCGATGTAAGCCCCACGGGTTTCCACTGATGAATATCGGTTGGCGCATCCCGGAATTCTCGTTCGGTAGCATACAAAATCTCGTGGATGGTCTTGCGTTCGCTTGCATCCAGCTTTGCCGTAAGGCGATCATCCGCGTTTGTCAGAGCGGCCTTTATCCGTATCCAGCAATACGACCGCGCCTGCAGAGGCATTTGCCTAAATCCATCAGAATGCACCAGAAAACTCAGGCGATAGCGAAACAGCCGCGTCCGCAAATCAAGCTGGCGTAGGGTTTGCTGGTTTGGATCCCGTGGCCCCTGCTTGACGAAGTCAATCATTGTGCGCTTATTGCCATCGATGGGAGCCCGGAACGGAGCTTCATCCACAAAAAACAGTGCATCAAGGAGTGTGTCACAGCTGCTGCGAATCCGGGACAACGTGCTTCCAAGGAGCTCACCGGGTTTGTTTCCGAGGGACTCACCAATCGATGCATCATCCGCCAGAGCCAGCGTCGTACCGTAGGTCACTGCAGTGATGCGGTTGTGGACCACCGTTTGGTGCTGAAGGATGAGCTGTGCAACGACATCCGATGTACCAGACAAGTAATCCTTGAGGTCAATCATTCCAGCGGGCAGCTTTTCGGGTGTGCGATTTGCGCGGAGCGGATTATCCATGCCGCCACTTCCGCGAACAAAGGCATTGCCTTCGTGGTTTAGCGCAAGATGCTTACCGGTGACCCACCAGCCACCAAAACGCTCGGAGTGCGGGGTTGCATCTGAAATGATGTGTGTCCCACTGCTGAAGTCGACCTGGCCATCCGGGTATGGGTGGACTGAGCGCACTGTGTGTCCGGGAACGCCATTGGTTAATGCGCCATCGTGGCACTGCAGACATTCATAGGTCTGCCGGTTGAACGACGGTGCGCTGCTACCCCGGTTTTTAAAGGTGTAGAACACGCCACCGAGGACTGGATCAGCAACGGATACTTCGACAACATCGGACCCCGGAATATAGCCGATGTAAATGTCATCGGAGAAGTAGATGGCTCGCGGGTTGCTCGGGCTGATGTGTGCGATCTGCAGGGATGTCTTGGAAAAGACCATGCTTTGTGTACTTGCGTTGATGCCAAGGGTCCGCAGCAGCGATGGTAAATATCCAAATCTGGAATCGTATGTGAGCGGATTCTTCCCGGCTTTGATGGCAGCATCAAGGCGTTCGACTTTATTCGTTGGGGTTTTTGTAAAGTAGCCGATGGCATCCAGGGCGCGCTCGTCCGAGCGGGCGGATCTTGCCTCGGTGGTTGTTGCGATAAGCGGAAGCACAGCGATGCCAAGGGCCGCACAGGCAACAATACTTTTGTTCAAACGCATGATGACTCCACGGTATCAAATCGCGCATGGATGTCCATCGGATGTTTGGCAGGTTTCGAATGGATATCTGCCGCGCTTTATCCCTGTGTTCAACGTGCATCTATGAACGTAGGTCCAAGGCTAACAGGCTTGAAAAGCACTTCAGCGTGCTACACTTTTTCGCTTTGGACACGAAAAACATCCGGAACTCAATCAATAGCTGGCTCTATCCCCTGTTGACATTTGGCACCTTGATTCTGCTATGGTGGCTGGCGAGCGCCCGCGGGTATCTGTCAGAGCAGTTCTTTCCGACGCCTGCAGCGTTTGTAACAGGTCTTCGCGAGGAAGTTGCGAGCGGAAGCTTGCTCCGTGACACACTGGCATCCCTGTCACGCGTTACGGCGGGGTATGCAATCAGCGTAGTTGTCGGCGTGCCGCTTGGGATGGTTCTTGGAACGGTGCTGGGTGCGCGTCTCGCATTGCTTCCGTTGATGAACTTTCTGCGTTCGCTGTCCCCACTCGCGTGGATCCCTTTCGCCATTTTCTGGATTGGCATTGGGCACGGCGCGGTGATCTTTTTGATTGTGATTGCGGCGCTTCCGACGATTGCCCTGTCGACGATGGCGGCGGTGGCGGGCATCCCCAAGGTTTACTTCCGTGTTGCTCAGGATTATGACCTGACGGGTATTCACCGGCTGACACGTGTCATTTTTCCGGCGATTCTGCCGCAGCTGGTTACGACGCTGCGTGTGGCGATGGGCCTTTGTTGGTTGGTGATGGTAGCGGGTGAAATGCTGGCTGGTAACACCGGGCTTGGATATTTGATCCATGATGCCAATAACGGACTGCGGCTCGATTTGATTTTGGTGGGGATGGTTGCGATTGGACTTCTTGGGATGCTTTGCGATCGCTTGTTGATGTTCTTGACGCGGTTGCCGGGAATCCGCTGGGGGTATGACCGATGAGCACTGGGAGTATCCGCATTGAGGGACTGTCTCATTCTTACGGGGCAACAGCAGTCCTCAAGGACATTAAGTTGGATGTCTCTCCGGGGGAGTTCGTCGCCATCGTTGGGCCAAGTGGCAGCGGTAAATCGACTCTGTTGTCCTTACTGTCAGGATATTTGAAGCCAACATCGGGTGTGCTGGAACGCACCGGAACCACGCGGACTGTCCACCAGGCGGATGGGCTTTATCCATGGCTGACCGTAGAAGGTAATCTCGCCCTTGGGCTTCCTAAACTGGATGCAGCTGCGCGGCGTCGCGCCGTTGCCGACATGGTGGGGCGTATCGGCCTTACCGGGTTTGAGAAGGCCTATCCGCATTCGCTCAGCGGAGGGATGCGGCAGCGGGTTGAGATTGGGCGTGCGCTGTGTGGCGACACGGATGTCCTGATGCTTGATGAGCCATTTAGTGCGCTTGATTACCTGACGCGGTTGAAGATGCGTAGTGAGCTGTGTCGCTTGCTTGAGGACCAGCCACGAACCGTGATTCTGGTAACGCACGACATTGAAGAAGCCACCCAGCTTGCGGACAGAGTTTTGGTGCTTTCAGAGCGTCCGGCATCAATTGTTTATGAGCTTCGCATTGATGTTCCGCGTCCACGGGATGTGACGGCATCGGGTGTCGTGGATGCAACCAAGGCTGTGTTAAAAGCGATGGGCTACGAACCCTAGGTTCGCAGCCCGCATCTAAGTTCAACCGCTACCGGAGGCTAGTTCGCCGGGTATTTCCCAGCATCCGCCATGTCAACCGTGGCTTCCTTGATGTCCTTTGGCACAAACTGTCGGTCAAGGAATTGTGCGACAGGGATAGGCTTACTGATGATCTTTGCCTTAACGGCCATGTTGACAATCTTCATCATTTCGTCATCACCGGGTGTGAGTTCCCGATAGCTGACGCGGCCTGGATCGTTCAAAACGAACTTGATTAGCTTTTCGTCCTGCTTGTAATAGGGACTCGCGACCTTTGCAGCTTCATCACGATGCGTTTCCGCCCATTCGCCAGATTCGGCGATGCCTCGGACGAGGTCCTTGACAACCTGTGGTTCCTTGGTGATCAGCTCATCGGACACGACAAGAACGCACGAAATAAACTGTGGCCAGATGTCTTTTGCTTTGTAGAGAACACGCCCGACACCGGTAACTTCGGCCTTTGCGGCATGCGGTTCGCCGACGAAGTAGGCATCGATTTTCTTCGCGGCGAGTGCCGTCGGCATTTGGGGAGGTGGGAGTTCCACAAAGTTGATGTCATTTTCACCAAGAC
>JBEDDQ010000015.1:0-4074 GCA_041176185.1 Armatimonadota bacterium
ATCCGGAAGAACATCAGCTGCTGCAATCACTCCATCCACAAGCACGGGCTCTGGCTCTAAGGGTGGCGGGCCCGCGACGATATGGATGACCGGGATGGGTTCATCTTCTAGAGGTTGAATATCGTCAGCTTTCGCTTCCATTCGTGGGATGGCAAGCAGCGATGCGGGATTTATTTCGGGAGTCTCAACGTGTGCGAGAATCGGTCCTGTATTCGGCTCGCCTGCTGGAACCAAGACGCCGCCGATGACACGGGCACCGCTACGCTGAAGCGTTGTTAGGACATTTTTGCAGGTTGGCATTTGGGAATGCCCGACACGAAGCGCGATGATAACGCCATCGGCTTGGTGGATGATTTTGCTGCCGGGCTCCCCTGCATGAACGGGAGGCGTGTCGATGATGATGATGTCCGCAAGCTGTGGCAGATGTGATTTCAGCATCCGTTGCATTGTTGGCGACTCAAGGAGCGCACTTGCATCCGAGACTTGCATCCGGCCAGCAGGAACGACGTAGAGGCCTGGGATACTTGTCTTATGGACGGCTTCCGATGGACTGGCGAGGTTTCCGACCAGCATTTCGACCAAACCGGGAGCAACCGTCAGTCCGGTGTGTGCGAAGAGTTCATGTAGCTGTGGACGGCGAAGGTCGGCATCGATAAGGAGAACAGTTTTACCCTGACGTACGGCGGCGCAGGCAAGGCTTGCGGCGATGCTGGTGCGTCCTTCGGCCCGTTCAGCGGATGTGACAGCAAAGGTGACGCCACGGGGCATCCGCCTTGCGATTTCATCGTAGAGCTTGTCGTAAGCGGCTGCGACGGTCCCGATGCCATGGCGTGCAGAGGTTATATCTGCCAGCACAGCGAGCTGGAGGTCACGTTTTATTTGCGGTGCATTTTCCGCCCGCCGGGTTCGAAAGCCGAGATTAAACATAGCCTGATGCCGATAGACACCTCGCAGGAGGTGTGCCACATAGGATTGTCGGTGGAAACCGGCGCAGGCTGGAGGCTTTTCCTAGAGCTCTACAAGTCGTGCGCTGATGGTTCCTTCGACACCACGGATTTCTGCCATTGTCGCATCTGATACCGGACCATCGAGGGAAAGGGCCATCACGGCAGTCCCTTGCCGGAACTCGCGTCCGAGGTACATGCCAGCAATGTTGGCGCCAGCCTCGCCTAGTATGGATCCGATTTTACCTACCATACCCGGTTTATCAAGATTGCGAATCATGATGTGGAAACCCTCGGGGCGGAAGTCCATCGAGTAGCTGTCCAGCATCACAATGTGTGGATCACTCTTGCCGAAGATAGTCCCGACGTGTGTGTGCTCCCCGTTGCTATCGGTTGCAACCAGCGTGAGCGTCTGGCCCCATTCTTCCGCTTTACCGCGGGTGGTTTCCGACACACTGATACCGCGCGATTCTGCGAGTGCTGGAGCATTTACGTAGTTGACGCTATCGGAAAGAACTGGCTGGAGGAGACCTTTGAGCAGTGCACGGGTGATATGCACGGTTTGGCGACGATCAAAGTCACCGGCAAAGCCAACTTCGACATGTGTGATGTTGCCTTTGGCGAGCTGTGCTTGGAGGCTGCCCATTTTCTCTGCGAGACGGAGCCATGGTGCGGTCTTTTGGAGGACTTCTGGCGCGAGGGATGGCATGTTGACCGCGGAGCGTGCCGAGCCGCCTGTAAGGACATCCACGATTTGCTCTGCAATATCAACAGCTACGCCAACCTGTGCTTCTTCGGTGGATGCTCCAAGGTGCGGTGTAGCTACAACATTTGGATGTAGTACAAGCGGATGCGTAGGATCCACGGGTTCGGTTTCCCAGACATCGAGGGCCGCGGCGGCGACCTTTCCAGATGCAAGCGCATCGAGGAGGGCTTTCTCCTGGATGATGCCACCGCGGGCGACATTGACGACGCGGATGCCATCGCGCATTTTGTCAAATGCTTCAGGGCCGATCATTCCGGCGGTTTCCTTCAGCTTCGGAACGTGGACCGTAATGAAATCGGCTTCGGCGTAGAGGGAGTCGAGGTCGAGGAGGCGGATACCAAGTGCGGCAGCTTGTTCAGCCGACAGGAACGGGTCGTAGGCAACCACACGCATGTCCATCGCGAGGAGGCGCTTAGCCACTTCACGACCGATTTTCCCAAGTCCGATGACGCCTGCGGTCTTGCCGTAGACTTCGATTCCGACGAACTTTGAGCGCTTCCACTCACCGGCTTTCATGGATGCGTGTGCCTGAGGAACATTTCGGGCCATGGAGAGCAAAACAGTTACGGTGAGCTCAGCGGCGGCGATGGTATTCCCTTCCGGAGAGTTGACAACGAGGATTCCCTGGTTGGTTGCGGTAGGGACATCGATGTTGTCGACACCCACCCCGGCACGTCCGATGATTTTCAGGTTGGTTGCTGCGGCAAGGATGTCTGCGGTGACTTTGGTCTCTGAGCGAACAGCAAGTGCATCGTAGTCGCCGATAATCGCTTTGAGGTCGGTCGCAGAGAGCCCTGTCCGGATATCGACATCGAATCCAGCACGGCGCAGTACAGCAACGCCTTCGGCGGCAACGGGATCACTTACGAGAACTTTTGGCATGACATCATCCTGAATGGTTTCAACATAAAAAGAATATCACGCAGGCAAAAGGCAACCGGAACACGTGTTAGTGTTGCCCTTCAATAGTTAAAAGGTGCTTTGTGTACCAAAGCCATTCCGTATGCCGGATAGTAAATCGATTTTGCAAGTTTGGAAATCGTTAGCGTTTACGTCGTTCGCGTAGACCAAACAGTGTCATGAATGCGGAGCGTGCGGTGTACCACGTGAGTCCGAGAGCGATGATTCCCGTAAACGCCGCGGCCATCGGGAAGCCACGCAGTCCTTTCACAAGAGCAAATCCTGTGATCAGAAATGCGCCAGCGGAGAGAAGATCAATAAACCAAGGGCGCGATTGTTTGACCGGCCCGAGCTTGCGGTTCATTTTTTCACACGCTGCCGAACGCTGTCTTTCAGCTCTGTGAGGTAGGTCTTAAAGCCGTAGCGACGCATTTCTTTCCAGATGTCATCAAATTTCCAGCCGCAGTCAACCGCTCTGTAAATACCGACCATCGCGCCTGTGCGGTCTGCCCCATGTTGGCAGTGGATGAAGACCGGCTTGGTTTTCGCCTGCCGGATGATGTCCATAAACTCTTTGACCTGTGCTGTGGTAGGTGCTTCACGTCCCATCCGGATGCGGGTGCGCTGGAGTCCAAGGCGTTTCGCGGCTGCCGCTTCGTCATCCTGACCTTTGCGCTCAATCCGCAAGTCGATAACATGCGCGACGCCAAGCTTTTTAAGTTCTCCGAGGCCTTTCGCCGTCGGCGCTGCGCCACGGTAGATACCGGGAGCCACGACCGCGAAGTTTGGGAGGTCTTTTGGATCAACCTTGGGTGTTGGGGTGGGCTTTTGAAAAAACAACACTATTCTGCATTCTCCAAGTGGCGGGTGTCATTCAGGCGCTCAATCCGCAGGTCAATAACATGCGCGACGCCAAGCTTTTTCAGTTCTCCGAGGCCTTTCGCCGTCGGCGCTGCGCCACGGTAGATACCGGGAGCCACGACCGCGAAGTTTGGGAGGTCTTTTGGATCAACCTTGGGTGTTGGGGTGGGCTTTTGAAAAACAACACTATTCTGCATTCTCCAAGTGACGTGTGTCGTTCAAGCGCTCAATTCGCCAGATAGCATCGCCGCCTAGCTGGAGCACGGTCAATCCGGTGTTTGAGAGAAGACACCCCGGCGGCTCATGGTGATCCAGCCCCGGGTAGAGGACATTCGCAATGAGGGCTTTGAGGCTTGCCCCGTGCCCGACAATCATAATCGAACCGGCATCCGGATGTTGCTTCAGAACATCGGATAACCCCACAGTCATGCGCTTATAGACATCTGGCCACGCTTCGCCATCGTGCGGACGTGTATGACCGGGCCAGAGCGCCGCGCACTCTGCACGCGACTTCCCCTCCCAGCTACCATAGCCGCGCTCACGAAAAGCAGGCGTTTGGTAATGCACAGGTTCCCCGATGGACATCCCAACAATACGGGCAGT
>JBEDDQ010000016.1:0-4297 GCA_041176185.1 Armatimonadota bacterium
AAGAGCATCCCGCTTTGCAAATGTCTCCGGGCTAAACGTCGCAAGCCCTAGAAGGTAATCTGAGCCGTATTCGACCATGTCAATGCCAAGGTCATTGCCCGTTAGCACCATAAAGTCAGGCCGGATGCGGTCGCGGAGCGCAAGCCGGCGCAGCTCCGTCAATCGATCCAGGGATGAATGCTTTGCTCCCTTGATTGCCGGAATTTCCAGGATTGCCGCAAATGCATCATCGGACCAGATTTCGCCATTCGGCGCGAAGACACGCCCAAGCTCAAAGGCATAAGCCGTGTCCGTCTCCGCAACGCCATCAAGGTATGTTTGCGCAAGCGCATCCGGAGACATCCCGTGCGTCCTGCTCGTCTGAAACAGAATCGGCGTTGCACCGTAGCGGGACACTTCCCGGATGCCGGCGCGGTACTCCGCTGCTACATCCCCTTGTCCACCCTCAATAAACACCCCGGCGACAAACGGAACACCAGCGAGCTCAGCCTGCGTCAGCTCCAGAATCGCACGCTTGTCTTCCGGAGAAATCAAGTTGGCATACCCGGTGTCCATATTGACCGCAGGGGTCAACCCAGCGGTAACCGTGTCACGGAGCAGCTGCCGATACGCATCGAAAGCGATCGAGCCATCCGCTTCGAACGGGAGAAGCATCGCCGACATCCCGGTAATCCGACGGTTCAAGACCTTCTTGCTGTAAATGTCACCGATTTTCATGCGCTGTGCTCCGCGTTTTCAGTGATGACGTCGATATCAATCCATCGCCGCTCACGCCAGGATTTAATCCCGCACTCGGCAAGCTGGACGCCTTTAGCCCCCTCGAGAAGTGTGTGTTTCCACGGCGTTCCGCAGAGCACGTGCCGGATAAACATTTCCCACTGCACCTTGAAGCCATTTTCATCCGATGTGGTCTGCGGTAGCAATGTCCAGCCATCGTAGTAGTTGATTGGGCTTGGGATATCGGGATTCCACACCGGCTTTGGCGTCGCGGCATAGGGCTGAATTCTGCATTCGCGGAGGCCTGCGACCGCCGAGCCATGCGTGCCATCCACCTGGATGGTGACCAAGTCATCCCGCTTCACCCGCGTCGTCCAGCTAGAGTTGAAGTGAGCGACAATTCCGCCATCGAGGGTAAAGGTTGCATAGCAGCTGTCATCCGCTGTACAGGCATAGGGCTGGCCATTTTCATCGATGCGCTCTGGGATATGCGTGGCGCCGAGGCACGAAACGGCGGTCACGGGAGCGAAAATGTGGTCTAGCACGTAGCGCCAGTGGCAGAGCATATCAGTGATGATGCCGCCGCCATCCTCGGCACGGTAGTTCCAGCTTGGGCGCTGAGGAGCAATCCGGTCATGTCCGGTGAAGACCCAGTAGCCAAACTCGCCGCGAATGGAGAGAATCCGTCCGAAGAAGCCGGTGTCTACCAGATGTTTAAGATGGAGCAGCCCTGGGAGATAGAGCTTATCCTGAACTACACCGCTGCAGATGCCTGCTGCGCCGGCAAGGGTGTGAAGTTTAAGGGCATCCGCCGTCGTTACTGCCGTCGGCTTTTCACAGTAGATATGCTTTCCCGCAGCGATTGCAAGTGTGACATCTGTGACGCGGCGGTTCGTCGTCTGCGCATCAAAGTAGATTTCCATATCGCTGCGTCTAAGTGCAGTTTGGATATCTGTTGATGTCTCGCACCCTCCGATGCGCGCTGCAAGGGCATCCAGTTTTGCCTGATTCCGGCCAACCAATAGGGGCTTCGGGACTACCGAGCGGCCATCGGGAAGACAAACGCCCCCCTGATCCCGGATAGCTTGGATCGAACGGATGAGGTGCTGATTTGTCCCCATCCGGCCGGTAACGCCGTTCATTATGATGCCTATTGTGTTCATTCGTGTGTCCTTGTGATTCTGTGGGTGAGCGGTTTTGCAGGAGAGTATGTGTTCTCAGATTGAGACCTACTTGGCGTTAAGAGTGTGTGGTTTACGCATGTGCCACGTAAAGAATCACTATGGAAACCGTGGAGTAACCGTTGTGTGCTGCGGAAATGCACCATCAGGTAGCGGAGGCGCTTCGACTCCCTCCACAGGCAGAGTTCCCTCGAGCTCCTGACGCCAATGCGCAACATCCCCAGATGGGCCATACGTATACATCATCTTCATTACCACCGCACCCGTATTTGTCAGCTGGTGGAACAACATGCTTGGGATAAAAACACACTGTCCGGCATGGATATCCTGACAGGTATCCCCGATACAGATCTGGCCATCCCCTTCGATGATGAAGTAGGTTTCCTCTTCGGGGTGGTTATGCCACGGAACCTGTCCGCCGCCCGGCTCGAGCTCAACGTAGCCTTGGCAGAAATGTGGATGCTGGATTGCCGATGCGCCTCCAACAAGGTTTCGCGTCCGGCGACCGGCTGGGTAGCTGCGACCCGGCATTTTGGCAATATCAACAATGGTCATATATGCGCTCAATTACGGCTCAAAGGCTGAAAATCCATGCAGCTTCGTCCGTAATTAGGAGTTAAAAACATCAGGCCCCCGATGAGGGAGCCTGACTTGTTTGCAAACACCCGCTCGGATGTTACTTCTTAACCTCGAGCAGCTCGACTTCAAAGACCAGCGTTGCTCCCGGTGGGATGTCCTGTCCTGCTCCCTGCTCGCCATAGCCAAGCTTTGCTGGGATCTTTAGCTTGCGCTTGCCGCCGACTTTCATGCCGGGGACGCCATCGTTCCACCCCTGAATCACCTGACCTGGGAGCGAGAACTCAAATGGCTCATTGCGATCGACGGAGCTGTCAAATTTCTTGCCATCCGTCAGCCACCCGGTGTAGTGAACCTTGACCGTGGTGCCTGTCTTGGCTTCATCTCCGGAGCCTACTTTGAGATCTTCAATCTCGAGGCCGGATTCAAGCTTCTTAGTGGTTGGACCCATTTTGGCGATTTCGGATGGTGAATCCGCCGGTGGTGCAGGTGGCCCTGCGACAGGCTTGCCATCCGCAGTTGTCGGCGCTGCGGCAGGTTCCGTTTTGTTCATCGTTGCCGCATCACCCGATGCCACGGCCTTTGGCTGGTCACAGCCAGCAGTGAGCAGTCCAACAATGGCGAAGAATGCCAGAAAGTACTTTGTCATCATGGTGTTTCTATATCAGCCTTTCACTCCGATGAGTTCCACATCGAAGATGAGTGTTGCATTGGGTGGTATCACGCCCGGAAAACCGCGGTCGCCATAGGCGAGGTTTCCAGGGATGACGAGCTGGCGGCGTCCACCGATTTTCATTCCGGCAACGCCCTCATCCCAGCCCTTGATCACACGGCCGCCGCCGAGCGGGAACTCGAATGGTCCACGTCCACGGCTGGAGTCAAACTGTGTGCCATCCGTGAGGATGCCAGTGTAGTGCACGGCCACAACATTTCCGTGTCTGGCTTCTGTGCCATCGCCAATAACAATGTCCGCATACTGAAGGCCGCTCGCGGTGGTTGTCAGAGTGCTTTCATCAATTGGAGCGACTTCCGGATGCGCATCGCCTGTAACACCAAGCAGCTCGACATCGAACATGAGGGTTGCATTGGGTGGGATGACTCCGGGGAAGCCCTGATCACCATAAGCAAGGTTTCCCGGGATGACGAGCTTACGCTTGCCACCTACCTGCATCCCGGCAACACCTTCGTCCCAGCCCTTGATTACCATCCCGACACCGAGCGTGAATTCAAATGGTCCGCGGCCGACCGAGCTGTCAAACTGAGTCCCATCTTCGAGGACACCGGTGTAGTGGACGGAGACATTTTGACCCTTTGCAGCGGTTGGTCCCTGTCCGATGGCGATGTCTTCGAACTGAAGACCACTGGCAGTTGTAATCATGAAGGTTTGTTCCCAGCGCAGGGTGTGAGAGTTGAAATCCCTGTGCGATGCGTGCAAGTTACCGCAAAAGGGTGTCCAGCGTCCATAGAGAGTCTTGGATACATCCAATAACAAGAAGCTCATTCCTGATCGGAGAACTCCTTTCACTGATGTTGCTTCCGGATTCTCACCGCTTTACCGAGTTGGTACACAGGGAACCATCGGGGCGATTCACAGGTAGAATGCAACTAAGGTAGGGTTGAACAGAATGGCAGTTGATCAAGCGACAAAGAAGCGCATAGATGCCTGGATTAAGGCCGAGGGACGCAATGATTTTGGTGACCCAAAAGGAACCAACTATGCGGGTGGGACGCCTCTGTTTGACATGCGGACTGGTATAACCCGTGACCGCTACGACTATATCCTTGAGCGCAACCCTCACTTGAAGCAGGAACCAGCATCATGA
>JBEDDQ010000017.1:0-3605 GCA_041176185.1 Armatimonadota bacterium
CTCGCAAACGGAGACATCCTTGTCGGTGAATGGCTTCCAATTGGCCGCGTGACACTCCTCAAGCGCATAAAGGACTAGTACCTTCGCCTGCTCCATCCGGTCATAATTTCTGGATGGAGCAGGCTTTGCATTTATTACCAACAGGGTATACTTACCACGCTGAGGAGCGTTGCAATCCGTTGTTCGGGTCAGGCTCAGCTAGAAAACCGCGCTCACCTTGGACCCACCAAGGTGGGTTTTTCTTTGTTGAGAGGCAACTGATATGAACGATGTTAAAACATCCACGATAGCGACCGACTTTGTGGTTGCTGACCTTGGTTTGGCTGCATGGGGACGTAAGGAAATTGCGATTGCAGAGACCGAGATGCCAGGCCTGATGGCCATCCGGGCTGAATACGCCGCCGCGCAGCCACTCAAGGGCGCACGTGTTACCGGCTCCCTCCACATGACCATCCAGACCGCTGTCCTCATTGAGACACTCGAAGCGCTTGGAGCTGAGGTCCGCTGGGCAAGCTGTAACATTTTCTCCACACAGGACCATGCTGCGGCGGCTATCGCAGCCGGCGGCACTCCAGTCTTCGCCAAAAAAGGCGAGACATTGGTTGAGTACTGGGACTACACACACCGCATCTTTGAGTGGACTGATGGTGGATATACCAACATGATCCTCGATGATGGTGGTGATGCGACCCTATTACTCCACCTTGGAACCAAGGCTGAGACCGACCTTAGTGTGCTTGACAACCCGACATCCGAAGAAGAGGAAATCCTTTACGCTTCCATCAAGGCAAAGCTTTTGGTTGATCCGCATTGGTATTCCGTTCGCCTAGCAGCAGTTCAGGGCGTGACGGAGGAAACAACCACCGGTGTTCATCGACTGTACGAGATGAGTCGCCGCGGTGACTTGATGCTCCGTGCGATCAATGTCAATGACTCGGTGACGAAGAGCAAGTTTGATAACCTCTACGGCTGCCGTGAGTCGCTTGTGGATGGCATCAAGCGCGCCACAGACGTGATGGTCGCTGGTAAGGTGGCTGTTGTTGCTGGCTACGGTGATGTTGGAAAGGGCTCTGCTCAGGCGCTGCGCGCACTGTCCGCCCAGGTTTGGATCACTGAAATCGATCCAATCTGTGCGCTCCAAGCAGCGATGGAAGGCTACCGCGTTGTCACGATGGAATACGCCGCAGACAAGGCTGATATCTTTGTTACATCGACCGGTAACAAGGATGTCATCACACGTGCACACATGGACATGATGAAAGATCAGGCTATTGTCTGTAACATCGGTCACTTTGACAATGAAATCGATGTCGCTGGCCTTGCTGGACTTGAGTGGGATGAAATCAAGCCGCAGGTAGATCACGTGATTTGGCCAGATGGTAAGCGGATTATTCTGCTTGCTAAAGGCCGTCTCGTAAACCTTGGCTGTGGCACTGGACATCCTTCGTATGTCATGAGCTCGTCCTTCGCAAATCAGGTGCTTGCCCAGATTGAGCTTTGGCAACATCCGGATAAGTACGATGTTGGTCAAGTCTACGTCCTGCCAAAGCACCTCGATGAGAAGGTTGCTCGTCTTCAGCTGTCGAAACTTGGCGCGATGTTGACCGAGCTTTCTCCGGAGCAAGCAGCTTACATTGGTGTCGATCAACAAGGTCCGTACAAGCCGGGAACATACCGCTACTAAGGTTCTCTTAGTCGTCGATCGTATGGCCGGCTCAAACATTTCGAGCCGGCCATCTGTCATTAATTACGCTAATCAATTTCTTGCCCAGAAGTGGCATCCAGATATAATCGCACATCAACTGTTTCCAAGTGGAAATATCAGGTCAAGTGCATGCTTATCCAGTCCCGTCTCAAAGCGCTCTTATTGTGTGTTTTTGCAGCGCTTACTCATGTCGCATCTGCGCAGGTTGTCCGTAAGGAACTCTCTGTTCCTGCTAGCTCAATCGACACGCGAGCGTGGCAGCCGCAGGTTGTACTGCGTCATCAGGGGAATGTAGAGCCACCGGAGAACCCGGTGATGCCTCCGGTTGTGACTGGTAAAAAGCATGATTTGCCGGTCGGAAAAGTGGATGCGAGTGCTGCGAGTGTCACACCCGGAAAAAAATTCGCAGGTATTTCAAGTACCGGATGGTATCCGCCCGACTGTGACATTGCCGTTGGACAAAACCATATTGTTGAAGTTGTAAACTCATCGATTGCCTTTTACACGAAGAGTGGTACCAGAGAGCTCCAACAAACGTTTGACACATTCTTTGCCGGAGTTGCAGGCGGTTCGTTTCTGTTTGACCCAAAGGCATACTACGATCGCACAAACCAACGCTACGTAATTGTAGTTCTCGAGCTGGATACGGCTACAGAGACCAGCAAGGTGTTAGTGGCAGTCTCTGATGACGCAGACCCGAATGGAACCTGGCATCGCTATCGCTTTGAGGCAAAGCTAACCGTTTCCGGGACTTCGTACTGGCTTGATTATCCTGGTTTTGGTTACAACCAGGACGGTTACGTTATTACCGGCAATATGTTTGGGTTTAGTAGCGGTTGGGCTGGCGTTCAGTTCCTGACGATTCCAAGCGCTCCGTTACTTTCGGGTTCCCCGGCAAACGTTTATTCCCTTCGTGACGGCGGGGGGGCTTCTGCACAGGTTGCTGAGTGTGTAGATACATCATCTGCTGTCTATGCAATCGGAGCTGCTGGGTCGAATGATCATCGGCTATATGCGCTAAGTAACGTTGGAACAGCCAACCCAACACTTGTGTCGAGCACTGTCGCGATTCCAAACTACAGTGGACCGACAAAACGTGCGACGAGTACAGGCGGGCAGACGTTGGATGCCGGTGATGGTCGTCTCTACAACGCTTGGTGGTCGAACGGACGGATGCTCGCAGCGCACGCAGTTCAGATTGGTAACAATGTTGGAATCCGGTGGTATGAGTTCTCCACTGCTGGGTGGCCTGGCAACGGGAGCCCATCGCTTGTGCAGAGCGGAAACATCAGCTCAAGCAACTACGATTATTTTTATCCGGCGCTTGCAAAGGATTCCAGCGGAGCCATTGGGCTGGTCTTCGGTGGATCAAACGCGAGTGAAACGGCCAACATTTTCGCTGCAGGGCGGCTTTCAACAGATCCGTTGGGGAATGTAGGTACGCCAGTCAACTTGGGCGTTTCTGCTGGTGTGGGCTATACGGGTGGCCGTTGGGGGGATTATTTCGGTACGGAAGTCGACCCCGTCGATGGACGAACATTTTGGGCAGTAGCTGAGACGCTTGGCTCGAACAATGACTGGGATACTCAAATCGTCAGCTTTAGTTTGAGTCCGGTTGTAGCGACGTTGACTATTGCTCCAACTACGCTGGTTAGCGGGCTTACTGCAACCGGGACAATCACACTTTCGGGACCGGCTCCAGCTGGTGGCCAGGTTATCAATCTGTCTACAAACAATGCTGCTGTCGTTGTTCCTGCCAGTGTCGTGGTGCCTCAAGGATCAACTACTACTGCGTTTAACATCACTACAGGCTCTGTACCAGCTGATGTGGTCGTAACCGTTACTGCCAATACTAGCCTCCGATCGACGTCGGCGACATTGACGGTAAAGCGGACAGCAA
>JBEDDQ010000018.1:0-16652 GCA_041176185.1 Armatimonadota bacterium
CTGACCCATGCCAGCCTCAACGATTTGTGCTTCCGCATCGCTAACATCCGCTGATGCGCGCGCTGCCTGCACACCAACAATGTCAACATCCACGCGGCGCTGCCCGGCAACCGCCGTCGCCAGCTGCCCGCGGGTCACATCGGTGGCACTCTGTGCTGTCCGTACAGCTGCCTCGAGCACCTTAACCTGCGCTTCCGCCGCCGCTGCCCGCTCACGTGCCTCAAGCGCTTGACTCTCCGCCGCATCGACTTGTGCTGACGCTAGGCGAACCTGCTCACGCAAGGCATTCAACGCTGCGCGCTCACGTGTCACGGCATCCGCCATGGTCTCCAGCTGCTGTTTTGTCACCGCCTGCTTTGCAAACAGCTGCGTAAAGCGGCCATGGTCACGCTCCGCGCGCTGGAGCTCGGCTTCTGCCGTCGGTATCCGTGCTTTGACCGCTGCAAGATTCGCAGCTGCCGACTGAACACCAGCGGTTGCAGTAACAGCAGCTGCCTTTGCAGCAGCTGCTTGGTTCTTACCACCCGCGAGTCCCGCCACCGCTTGCGCTGCCGCCGCTTCGCTCGCGGCAACGCTTGCCTTGAGAGTTGAAATCCGCGTGGCTGTGTCATCCGCCGATGCCTTGACGCCCGCCTCAGCAGCCTTGATTTTCGTCATCGAAACGCTTTTGGTAGCCTGTGCTTTTGCCATCGCTGCCGTGTCCGACACTTCCTGTAGCGTCAGCTGTGCCTCTGCCTGACGTACATTTCCTTTGGCGACCAGCAATGCTGACTCAGCAGACTGCAGGGCCGCCCTTTGCGCCGTGTCATCCAGAACGGCAACAACCTGCCCAGCTGTAACCACATCGCCTTCTGCGACCATCAGCTGTGAAAGCGTTCCACCCACCGTCGGGCTGACTTGAACGATGTTTCCCGTTACATAGGCATCATCGGTGGAGACGTGTGTCTGCGACCAGATGTAGTAGCGACCGCCAAAGAAGAGGCCGGCTGCGACGGCGATTATGCCAAAGGCACGCGCAGGGTTAGGGTTGCGCTTCGCAGCGGGTGCTGTAGGGGTTGGTTCTGTACTCATAGCTGTGTTCCATTGGCATTTATCAGGGCTGCCTGCGCCGATAGGGCATCGAATTCCGTGTCAATAGCGAGGGCTTCCGCCCGGACCTGTGCGACCTGCGCATCAAGGAGGTCAAGATAACTCCCAACCTGACCCTTATAGCGGGTCTCGGCGATGTCTCTCGCCTCTGTTGCGTAGGAAAGCGCTTCTTTTGCCGCATTCGCGACCGACAAGGCGTGCATCCAGGCAATATGTGCCTGTGTTACATCGAGAATCACCGCATTCCGGATGCGCATTTGCTCTATCCGCGCGGCCGCCGCCTGCTGCGTGGCTTCATCCGTTTTGGCTCCCGTTGAACCGCCATCCAAAATTGGAATCGTAATGCCAATCGAAATGGACCCAACGCGTTCGCGAGGTGTCTGGAAGGAGAATGTTGGATACTGGGTAGCCTGTGCCTGGATACCAACCACTGGTTTGTTCGCCGTCCCTGCTAGCCGTATGCCAAGCTCGGCCGCACGGGTCAGGACCTCTGCGCGAAGGACATCATCCCGTAGCTTTGATGCGCTATCCGCAAGCTCCGCAGCAGGCTTTTGGACTTCCTGTAGCTTTATTGGAGCAAGGTCTACAGCTGCGCTAAGGTCGATGTCGACGAGGTTGTTAAACGTGGCACGCGCGGCTGCCTCTGTACTTACCATCGTGGAAAGCTGGATGTTGGCATCCACCACGGCTGTCTTGGCACGCAGCAACTCAACTTTTTGTCCGATTCCCTGATCAAAGAATGCCTGTGCAAGCTCAAGGTGGGCATCCGCGCTCTTCACCGCAAGCTGTGCTGCCCGCACCCGAGCCTTGCTCTTTAGGACCAGGATATACGTCTGCACCGTAAGGAGAGCCCGTTGGCGTTTGGCCCCGGATGCCGCATAGGTGTCAGCGAGCTGCTGGAGCTGGGCCTGCGAGACGGACATCCGGATCTGGCCACTGACATCGATGCGCTGCGTTGCTGTTAGTTGATACGTCTCGATGTGATTTGGCAGTGTCTCAACGGGTGGGGCGCCCGGGACAAACCCAATGCGCGTGGCCTGATCGAAACGGGAGAGATTCGCATTTCCTGAGAGCTGAACACGCCCTTGCGAGCGGGCTGCGCCTGCACGCGCTTGGTCGGCTGCAACGACCTTTCCCGCGATTTGCACCGCCGCACTTTTCTTGAGGCTAGCCGCGACTGCCGTTGCGAGATTGAACTGAATCGGCGGTGGCGGGACCTGTACGGCAATAGGAGTAACAAACACTATGGGCATTCAGGGAGCCTGCTTTCAATCATCTTCATCATGTAAGTGGTCAGCTGGTCAACCAGCGTTCTGGCAGCTTCCGGGCTGCGGGATGCCAGACAGTCGTATTCGCGGTCGCGGAAAATTGAGATGCAGGTCCGGGCGTAGAGCTCTGGGTCAGCGTCCGGGCGGAAGACTCCGCTTGCTTGTCCGCAGCGGACGATGCCCATAAACGTATTCAAAATGTGGCCATGCGCGGCGATGTAATCTGGGTGCTCCAGAATCTGCCGTGTGAGGGCACCAACGAGAGGACGCTCGCCATCGATAAAGCGCGTTTCCAAGATGTGCTGGAGGAGGTTACGGAGGCGGACATCCGCGGACTCATCCTGCGCCTGGGCATCCAGCCATTCCTGAACCTGCGCCATCTTGTCAACAATACTTGCGACGGTCAGCGCTTCCTTATTGGGGAAGTAAGCGTACAGAGTGGGCTTTGTGATGCCCGCATGCTCGGCGAGCTGATCCATGGTCAGCGCATCGTAGCCGATGGCATCCACCATTTCTGCCGCGGCACGCATAATCGAGCAACGCCGCTCCATCCGCTGGCGGGCACGGAGTCCGATGTCATTTTCTTTACTCACGGGTAAACCTTATTGGATAAAACGCGATGGTGTCAAGGGACTAAATGGGATATTCAGGGTGAATAGCCGGATTCGAGCCTAATGACAGGCACGTAAGCACTGTTAACTGAAATAGTAACCAATCTTGCATGGACTGGGTAAGATGACCTCCGTGCTTATTTCTCTCGTTGAACGTATCAAAGCACTGCCCGTGCCAGCCCGAATTGGCATTACCGGGCGGGTTGCGGTCGGTAAGTCAACCTTTGCTAAAAACCTCTCCGATGCGCTGATTGCCACGGGGTGTCCGGCGGTTGTGTTGAACACGGATGGCTATATCTACCCGACGGCGCAGCTGGAAGCCTGGGACCTGATGTCGAAGAAGGGGCGATTTCAGACCCACGATGTGCTTGGCTTTCTGACAGATGTCGATGCGTGGAAGCGTGGGGATGTTACCGATGTCCCGGTGTACGACCACAAGGTCTACAATCGTCTGCCCGAAAAACTGGTGCTTCCGCCTACCGACGTTCTGATTGTTGAGGGCCTCCTCGCAGCACATCCACAGGTCGAACTGACGCTTGACTTCCGCATTTTTCTGGATGCCGTTGAACCTGATTTTGTTTATGAGTGGTTTGTGGAGCGCTGTCTGCGCTACTTTCCCGGTCAGCATCAACGCATCGAGGATGCATGGGTCAACATCAATGAAAAGACGTATGCTGATGAGACATCCCACGCCCGCCACAATGCGGATGCCGTGGTGGTTTTTGACAGGAATCATGGCATATGGCAGATAACGCATCACTCGTAGGCAAGCGCATCACCCTCTGCGCCTCGGGGAGCGTCGCCGCGTATCGGGCAGCGGACATTTGCAGCAAACTGGTCCAGGCCGGCGTAACCGTGCTTCCACTAATGACCGAGAGCGCGACGGCATTTCTCCATCCAAGGACGCTTGCGACACTCTCTGGCCAGCCGTGTTATGCATCCCTTTCTGAGGACGATGGTGGCTCAACGGGGATTGTCCACATTACGCGTGGGCAGGAAACCGACATCATTCTAATCGCGCCGGCATCCGCGAACACCCTGGCGAATCTTGCGCATGGCCTCTGCAGCGACATCGTCGCCGCAACCTGCCTCGCATCCACGGTTCCGGTGGTGGTCAGTCCGGCGATGAACACGCAAATGTGGGAGCACCCTGCAACGCAGGCAAATGTAGCGCTGCTGATGGAGCGTGGTGTTCGCTTTATTCCGACGCGTCACGGACAGCTGGCCTGCCGTGCAGTCGGGGATGGCAAAATCGCTGAAACAGAGGACATCCTTTCGTTCCTCAACGCGATGTTTACCACCCAAAGAGACCAGCCCCTAAAAGGCAAGCGCGTGCTGATTACGGCGGGTGGTACTCGGGAGCCTATCGATGCCGTGCGCTATATCGGCAATGCAAGCTCCGGCAAAATGGGAGCGGCTCTTGCGCAGGCGGCTCTTGAGCTGGGAGCCTCTGTAGATGTCATTTGCGGGCCGGGTGTTGTCCCAATGCCAGCCGGTATCAATCGCGTTGACGTTACGACCACGAATGACCTTCTGGATGCATCGCTGCCCATCGCCAAGACTGCGGATTTGGTCATTATGGCCGCAGCGCCCGCTGACTACCGTATCGCTCAGCCGCTTGACGGAAAGTATAAAAAGTCAGATGGCGCTCCGGTGCTTACGCTCATCGAAAACCCGGATGTGCTCCGCGCCCTTGTCACGGACCGACATCACGATCAGCTGATTGTTGGGTTTGCGGCGGAGGTGGGAGATCCGGTGCCGGAAGCCATTCGTAAATGTGCGGACAAAGGCTGTGACTTTGTTGTCGGAAACAATATTGCCAATCAGCACGGTGCATTTGGCTCCGAGACGACGGAGCTGGTGCTCTGCAGCGCGCAGGCTATTGTTCAGTCCATCGCTCCTGCGACAAAGACCATCGCGGCCCAGCAGCTCATGGACTGCTTGTCTCGTGAATTGGTCGCAAGGCGGCCAGCCGCGAACTAATTGCGTAGTGCTGTGATGTTGTCGATGAGCCGTACGCCACTGAGGCGAGCTGCTCCAAGAACTGCCACTTCGGTCGTCTCGTGTGTTATCGCCTGTAGCGTCACAGCATCCCGGACAGCGATATAGTCCACTGCCCAGCTGTGCTCTTCAAGTACAGAAGTGGTCGTCGCTTCGGCTGCAGCCGGTGATGTGCCAGCCAAGACCTGCCGCAGCGTGTCTTGCAAGCCTTGATTGAGCTCGCTTGCCTTGGTTTTTGCGTCTGGAGTCAGGTACCGATTGCGGCTGCTGAGCGCAAGTCCGCTTGCCTCACGGAACGTTGGAACGGCATCGAGATGAATCGGCATATTGAAGTCACGAATCATCTGCTGAATTACGCGCATTTGTTGCAAGTCTTTGCTGCCAAAGGCTACATTTGCCGGCTCGACAATCTGAAAGAGCTTTAGACAAACGGTCGCAACGCCATCAAAGTGCCCGGGCCGAAAGTCGCCTTCAAGGCCTTGTGCCATGCTGCCTGCAATAACTTTCGTAGATGCGCCACTTGGATACATTTCATCCACACTTGGCACAAACACGGCATCACAGCCATTTGCTGCCAGGAGTTTGAGGTCGTCATCCAGTGTGCGGGGATACTTTGCAAAGTCATCCGTGGGGGCAAACTGTGTTGGGTTTACAAAGATACTCACCACCGAGTGGTTAGCTGAGCGCTGTGCTGTCTTCAAACAGGCGATGTGACCATCGTGGAGATTGCCCATGGTTGGGGCAAAGCCAACGGTTCCTGTGAGCGACCGGCGCCACTCGCGCAGCTCCGCAATGGTGTGAAAGACGTTCAAGCGTAGCACTCGCTCTCATTTGGGAAGCTCGCATCACGGACGGCGGTCACATAAGCCGCAATGGCATCCTGGACCGTGTTGGTTCCCGCGGCAAAGTTGCGTGCGAATTTCGGTGGTTTGCTGGTCCAGCCAAGGATGTCGTGGAGGACCATCACTTGTCCGTGGGTACCCAGGCCCGCCCCGATTCCGATCACTGGCACTGTACTGTTTTGCGACAGCCTGGCCCCTACGGGTGCCGGGACGCATTCGAGGACGATCATGGATGCTCCTGCATCTGTGACTGCTATCACGTCCAGCTCCAGCTGTGCGACTGCAGTATCCGTCCGGCCTTGAACGCGAAAACCGCCAAATGCATGTACTGACTGTGGTGTCATCCCGATATGACCGACCACTGGGACACCCCGTTTGACTAAGAACTCAATTGTGGATGCCATTGTGGCACCCCCTTCGAGCTTCACCGCATGCGCACCGGCTTGCATGAGTGTGGCCGCAGCCCGCATCGCATCCTCCACGGATGCCTGATAACTCCCAAATGGCATGTCGCCAAGGATGACTGCATCGACATTCCCACGGGCAACACACGCGGTGTGGTACGCGATATCCGCAACAGTGACCGGCAAGGTGTCTGCGTGCCCTTGAATGACCATCCCCAGCGAGTCACCAACAAGCAATATGTCCACACCAGCCGATGCGGCATACCCGGCAAACATCGCATCGTACGCCGTTAGCATCACGATGCGCTGGCCACGCATCGCCGCCACGCTGAGCTTATTTAGGCGTTTCAAGATGCGTTACTTTCTGGCATTTCCAAGCCGAGTGGCCCACCGCCGACAAGCCACGCATCGAATGCATTTTCATCATTTACCAAAATGTACTTTGGCTGGATGGCTTCGTCTGTCAGTACAAATGCGGCAACGATGACCTTGTCGCCTGCGTGTATCAGGTGTGCGCCTGCACCGTTGATAATCACATCCCGGCTGCCATCGACTCCTCGGATGGCGTAGGTCTCGAGTCTGGCTCCATTGGTGATGTCCCAGACGGCGACCTGTTGGCCTTCAACGATGTCGACCATGTCCATGAGGTCCGGCGGGAGGAGAACACTTCCGACGTAGTCGACATTTGCACCGGTGACGGTTGCGCGGTGGATTTTTGATGAGCAGATGGAACGAAGGGTCATAGGGGGATAAATCTGTTGTTTTTAACGTAGGGGAAAGAGACTCAGGAAAACCTTCAAGCCAAATGCATGATGTCCGGCGGGAGGAGAACGCTTCCGACGTAGTCGACATTTGCACCGGTGACGGTTGCGCGGTGGATTTTTGATGAGCAGATGGAACGAACGGTCATAGGGGAGCAATTCTACGGTTGTGGGCTAGCGTGAAATGTTAAGAAATGTCGATGCAGTGTGCAGGCGATGCGCTGCGCCAGACATTACATTCCTGAATGCAGGCGATAAACAGTTGCATGCATGTTTGATGAATGCAATCGGACTATGCACCAATCTTTGCTGCAATATCATCCAAGTCCGGTCGCAGTAACGAAATCTCATCATCCGCTGTGACCAACTGGAGCTGTTCCTCTGCCGCAGCGAGCGCTATACGGGCATCATCCAGATTTCCAAGCACCCAGTTTGCACGGGCAATCGCTTCGTAAGCATAGGCAATAAAGAATGGCAGAGCGGTTTCATTCGCTGTGACAAGACTGAGGTTTCCGTAGTCAAGTGCCATCGCGCCGTTCCCCGCAAGCGCGTGAACACGGCTTAACTGCCAGTCAGCGATAGAGCGGTTTTGTGCTGTTGCATCATCCCGATGCCGCCAGTGCCAGCTGCTTGCATGCGCCGCATCCAGCATTTGCCGAACATCATCATCCGTCCGGGATGCCATGTCAATAAAATCCCAAGAATGGTTAAAGGCCGCTGCCGCAAACTTCTTATGACCTAACGCGACATCAAAGTCCTGTTCGTTGCTCACTTCTGTTTTGTCCTCTGTTTTGGTGCTGGGGATGCTACCGGCGCAGCCACCCAAGCGGTTCCCGTAGTCGTGCCATCCGTCGGAATCACTTGCAAAACACCTTTAAATCCAACCGCCGCCAGCCATTTGCCATCCGGGCTTGCCGCGAGTCCGTAAACCCAATCGGCCTGACTGCCCACTTCCTTCGACTTCTCATCCGATGCCAGACTCACCTTTTGAATACTGCCACCCTCGCCAGCTACATAGGCGATCGTCCCAACAATGGCCATCGCAAAGACATCCCCGGTAAGCCCATGCTCAGCGTAGCGCGTGTGCCCCTGTGTGAAGAAGCGGGTCTCCATATCGCCGGCATCCCCGGTCTCGGCTTTCGCCTTTTCCGGATTCCAAGTCTGGACCCACTGACCACCACCAACCGTTACAAAACCCGCTGTTCCATCCGCGGCAATCGCAAACACCGGAGCTTGACCCCGGTAGCGGCCATTATTTCGGTTGTGCCCGTTATAGGTTGTGTAGAGGGTGCCATCTGTTGCATCGTAGACCTTCACAACCTTATCCCGGCCGGTGCTTGCCACAAACTGACCATTGGCCGAAAATGCCAGCCCGGTGACCTGATCAGCGTGGACTTTACTCGACCAAATTTGCTTAGCCGTCGCCAGCTCAGTGCAGATAACACTGCCATCCGCACAGCCCGCCGCAACGCGAAGGCCATCCGGGCTAACTGCAACACTGGATGCTACATCAGGGAAGGTTGCAAGCACCCCGGTGCGACGGCCGGCTTTTACATTAATGACCGCGGCTTCGCCGTACTCGCCTGGGATGCCTCCTGCGATAACAAGCTGATCTGCATTGAGCCACTGAATGGCCCTAATTCGTTCAGGGACACCACCGATACGCTTAACCAGTGCTCTCGTTGCCCGATTCCAAAGCAAGACTTCACGGTAGCCACCGGTGGCAATAATTTTGCCATCTAAGCTGAACGCCACGGCTGCGAGCGGGGGAGGAGCCGAATACGTTGCAGGCGCAGCGGGGTGACTGCGAGGGCCCATCAGCTTGACCAATGGAACCTTTGGATCCACACCCGGCGCCTTCGCACCTTCGTTTATCCACATCCGGATCGCGTTGACCATGATGGGTGGTAACTTTTCGCCGCCCTGCGGCATCCGCTTGTCGAGCTCAGTCGTGACCATCCGGCTGTAAACAAGAGAATGCTCGGAATCGCGTGCAGCTACTGGAGAGCGTCCACTCGCCCCCGGACGCATCATCGCTTCGAGCGTATGCATCCGGTAGCCGCCGAGTGCGGTACGCTCGCCATGACAGGCGATGCAGTTTTTCACGACAATCGGCGCGATGTCCTGAACGAAGTTTTGTTCCGCACGTGCCTGAGCTTGGGATACGGCGAAAACGGCAATGGTTGCGGTCGCTGCCTGTAGCAGTGCTTGTTTGATGTCAAATTTCATCTGATATCCCTCTTAGTGCTGGAACAGAAATTCCTTGGTGGAGAGCAGGGCCCAGACAAAGTCGATACGTCCTTTGTTCTTGTCTCCGGCTTTCGTAAGGAAGGCAAGTGCGGCATCCCGTTCTTTCGCGACCGGTACCCGGCTCATTGCCGTCAGATAGATGCGCTCAACAAATGCCGCATCATCCAGTGCGGAATACGTCGCCGAAATATTGCCAAGGCGCTGGTAGGTCTCACTGCCATTTAGGAGCTCGAGGGCCTGTAAAAGCGTTGGGTTTGTCTGCCGCTCGCAGGCACAGGCCGTTTCTCGCTTTGGCTGGCCAAATGCTGCGAGGAACTGCGTAGGTCGTGGCTCAGAGCGCTGCGTGGCATAGCGATCGTACTTGAGGAATGCGTTCTGATTTTGTAAAAGTCCGCGCAGGTTGCCATCCGATTTATCGTAGGCTGCCAAAAGGGCATCATCCGAGTTTTTATTTTGGCGAATCGATGCCCGAATGGACATATCGACATCACAGGTGTCCCGATAACGCATCCAAAATGGCTGGAACTGATCCGGCATGTCACAGCGGATATAAACCGTGTTGACACCCTCCTTGAGAGGAAGGCTGCGCTTTTCCCGATCACCCCGAGGAACGATTTTGCCATTCACCCAAACGGCCGTGCGGTCAGCGGGGAAGATATTGACATCCATCGTCTGTGCCACCCGGCTACTAATCACCCGGCGGATCCAGTAAACCCCGCCCTTGATGTGGCCAAAGCGGATATCTTGGTTGTCCTTGACGTCATCACGCTCGAGCCATTGCGAGTCAGGTGTTTTCGTGATGTCTTTGATGGGAAGAGCATCTCCAATACTTGTTGCCGGTTGGGAGAACAGCTGCCATGGCTCTGCAACAACGGCTGCGGAAGCATAGCGAGCCTTTTGTCCATCCAGCCACGTTGTGTAGCCACTCGCACGGCTGGCACGCAGGGCATCAATATCCGATGTCAGCGTGCGCAACACGGGACCCAAGTCGGTGTCCGTCTTGATATCGCCTGTAACGACTCCAATCGCATCCAGGAGCTGCTCCGCCGACAGAAGACGTGGCTTTGCATGTGAGAAGAGGGCATCGTCGTTCTTGTTGAACGCATCGGTGATGTTACTTCGCTGGTAGGTCTGTGAATTACAAATCAGCCGGATGATGTCTTTGCGGTCAAAGCCGTTTGTCTCAAGTCGCTTCGCAAGCATGTCGAGGAGGGCTGCATTACTCGGGGGATTGGATGCCCGGAAGTCATCCACGGGGTCCACAATGCCGCGTCCAAATAGCTCAGCCCAGATACGGTTGACTTCGGTGCGTGCAAAGAGTGGGTTTGCCGGGGATGCCAGCCAGTTCGCAAATGTCTGGCGGCGGTTTGCCGGCTCGCTTCCCTTCGCCGCGCCGTAGGGAGGCATAATTCGCCCCTTTGTTGGATGCTTAGTTTCACCCGCTGAGGTGCTCGTTACCGAAAAGCCATCCGTTTCCGTCCGCGCAAATGCTGCGGCAATCGAGTAGTAGTCATTCATCGTCCATTTTTCATAGGGATGGTTATGACACTTTGCGCAGTTGATACGCGTGCCCATGAATGTCTGTGCGGTCATTTCCGTACGGTCATCGGGGGTGGTGACAGCTACCAGATAGTTGGCTGGAGGTGTGATGCGCGTGTCGCCATCGGTTGCGATCAACGCCTTCGCTTCGACATCCGCTGGCCGGTTCGTTTTCCAGCCATCCGCCAGCCACTTGGTCAGGAGGGCGGCTCTGCCATGTGGCATCCGCTCATCGGTTACGCGCAGCAAGTCGGCGCGCTTGAGGGCCCAAAACCGTGCAAAGGCATCGGATGCGAGGAGTGAATCCACCATCCGTTTACGTTTGTCGGCCGACTTGTCCGTAGCAAATGCGCGTGCTGTTTCCGGGCTTGGCAGCATCCCCGTAAGGTCGAGCGTCACTCTTCTGAGAAATGTCGCATCGTTGCATGTAGGGCTTGCCGTCACTGAGAGCTGTTTCAGCGTCTGGTTGACCAGCTTATCGACGATGTTTACTTCGGGGACTGGCTTCCACGTATAGCCCTTTACGGTCCCTAGGACTTTGATGGGGACGCTCTCGAGATGCTGCAAGTAGCGAATCGACACGGCTGTTTGGCCACGCCCTGTTCCAGTGATCAGGCCATTTGCCGAGACTTTTGCCACTGCGGGGTGTGCGCTCTCAAAGGTTGCGATAGGAGTGACATCGCGGCTGGTGCCATCCGAGTAGTGTGCAACAACCCGTAGTGGAAGCTGCTTCCCGGGGGATGCCAGTATCTGGCTGGTAGATGGCGTAATGGTGAGCTTTGTACACTCGGTGGCTGAGATGGTTGCATCTGCGCCTTGGGCTATCCATGTACGTAGAACGGTATAAGCCGTGTCGGTCGGCCGCAGCTTTCGACCACCTAGGTGTGGGGTCTTGAGCATCGGCTTACGGATGATCAAGCTGGCATCCGGGACGAATGTGTCAATCCGCCGCGCGAACGAGTCACGTGTCAGTGCACGCTGGTCCATGGTTGGGTCGTAGCCAAAGAGGGACAGAGAGAAGCTACCTTTGCCCTGAGGGGATCCGTGGCAGCTTCCTCCGGCGCAGCCCTGTTTGGTGAGGACAGGGACGACATCCTGAACAAAGTCCAGCTTGCGGTTTGTGCTATAAGCGCGCAGGTCTGTTTTCTTAACGACGGGTTTTGGGTTGCTGCCACTGGCCAGCACGGCTGAGATTCCGACTGCAGCAGTAAGGAGCAAGGTAGAGATGCGTAGCGCGGAGTTCATACGGTTTCCTCGGAGGGGATGCAGCGATGGACATCAAATTCCCAGCCATCCTGCGCGTGGAGCACACGGCGTTCCAGCTTACTGAGTGGCTGGCGTGCGCAGAGAAAGAGGTGTTCACGGTTACGGAGCTTGCCGATTGTGCCGACTTTGTCGCCGCTTGGGTTATGGATACCAATCCGCGCACCGACATAGCGGGCATATTCAGTCGTCCAGATATGGACATCGCCAGCTTTTGCGAGCAGGCGAATCATTTCGCATTTGGGGATAAAGCCTTCATCCGAGAACGAGACGAGCAAGTAAGGGCTTGTCGTCGCCTGTATTAGCTCATCCATGGTAGCTGTAAATGTGCGCCGGGTGTTGTATGGGCTCTTCCGTGTCCGGCAGTCAATCCGTTTGCACGCCGTGCCATAGACCTCAGGGGCATCCCAGCGGATAAGCGTCTCCCAAATATGGTAGTTGCCAAGGTAGCTGTGCTGGTTATAGGGAGGATCGAGATAGGCTAAGTCAGTATCTGTCGCGGCTGCTGCAAGGGTGGCATCCATGCAGGTTGCCCGGCTCTTGCCGTGCTGACCTTGTGCGAGCACGCTTGGCAGGCGCAGTCGGATTGGGTTGTATGACCGCGGTGCCCACTGTTTGACATAAGCCATTTGTAGGCCTGTGGTACTGTCTACCCTGTCTGCTGCTTCCATTAACGATACAAGGACGACTGCACGGACATCTGGGGAGAGGTCCATCTGGTCGATGTAATCGCGCATCGCATCCACGCGGGCGCCGTTCTCCGGCTGGAAAAAACGGCTCTGCAAGCAATACGTTTCTGTGAAGTAGCCGGGTTTGCCCGGGAGGGCATTCAGTATCTCGATGGCAGCGGATGCATCATCGATGACATCCGGGCGGTCCGCTTCGACATAGCAGTGCGCAAGCGTGTGTGCATATGCGAGGAGGTCATTGGAGTGGATACGGTAGCCGAGACCTTTTAGAGCATGTCCAACGCGTGCGGTGCCCGAAAACAGGTCGGTAATGCTTTTGACATCACCGAGCGCCTGAATTGTGTCGGTTATCTGCGGGATGAGTGTCCGCTTTGACCCGAGATATTTGATCACCTTGGCTGGCCTGGCTTCCTAAAATAGCTCTGGGATAGGGCGACCCTTGCCGGCGATAGGCACGGGACGTCCGGTAGGCGTGTGCAGCGGGTGCGCACGGTCAATCCCAACCTTTGCAAAGATACTCGCTGCATAATCCTCGATGGTGTAGGCATTGCTGCTCGTGATGAACCCACCATCCCGGTCGGTTGAACCAACAACCTGCCCACCCGGGACACCGGCGCCTGCAAAGACGAAGGAGAAGGCATGTGTCCAGTGGTCGCGTCCCTGACGGTCATTGACTTTCGGGGTACGACCAAACTCAGTCACGAGACAGACCAGCGTGTCGGCCAGCAATCCGCGCTGATCGAGGTCTGCAATCAGCGCGCTGTACGCTTGGTCCAGCGAACCCATCATCGGCCACGTACCGATACCAAACCGCCCCGAGCCTGCACCGCCGTTGGGGATGTTGGTATGGCTTGTGGAGTAAATGGCATCGTGGTGGTCCCAGTTCATATTGCCACCGCCATCGTAGGTGACAGCCTTGCCATTGACATGCGAATGAAAGGGTTCACGGCAGTCGACGGTCACGTAACGCACTCCGGACTCAATTAGCTTGCGTCCAAGGAGATAGCACTGACCGCGGTGACCCGTGCCGTAGCGTTCACGCATCGCCGCGGACTCATTGCCCAAATCAAATGCTCCGCGGGTTTTTGGGTTGGTCAGCATGTCTGCCGCCTGGTGGACAAGCGAGTCCATCGCTTCGACATCCCGGGGGCGCCCGCCCTGTGTAAACCCAATATCCAGCCGTGAGAGGAGGTCCTGGCGGTCCTTGAAACGCCGCTCATCGATACCGGCGAGCAGGCCAAGGTTCGGAACCTTCCAGCGCGGATCTGCCGGTGAGCCGGTGGTCCGGAAAGCGGCGTATCCGGGTGGGAGGAAGCCTGGCGCCGACTCGGCCGCCTGCTCGGAGTTTCCGGGGACGAGGATGTTAGCCGGGAGGTAAAGGGCATCGGAGCGGAGCTTTGCAGCCACAATTGCGCCGATGTCGGGCATGTCCACCGGTCCACCGGGAGCTTCCCCGCTGAAGATGTACTTTGATCCCTTGGGGTGTGAATCACCGATGCCAGCCGTTGGCTGCGTCATGCAGCGCACCACGGTTAGCTTGTCGGCAACCTTGGCGGTCTTCGAGAGGAGCTCAGTGAACTGCATCCCGGGAACAACCGTTGAAATCGTCTTAAACGGGCTTTTGTGTTCACTCGGAGCATCCGGTTTTGGATCCCAAGTATCGATATGGCTGACGCCGCCCTGCTCAAAGATTACGAGGACGCGTTTTGCCTTCGCGGATGGGTTGGTTTGGGGGGCGGCTAGTACGTGTTGGCCGCCTAGTGCGGCGATGGTGCTGCCAAGTCCGAGACCGATAAAGTTGCGGCGGGAAACAGGGCGATGATCGTGCATGGTCAGAAGCCTCCGGCGGTCTTTCATTCTACCGGGAGAGACCTTGCACCTTGGGTGGATTTCCTTGACAGATTATGCCCATCAGGCGAAACTGACCCTATGTCTACACGCAATCTCTTTGACCTCGCCGGCAAGGTCGTACTTGTTACCGGCTCCACAACCGGCCTCGGGAAATCGATGGCATTTGCGCTTGGCCGTGCGGGTGCCAAGGTCGCGATGAACTATGCGAACAACGATGCCCGTGCAGCGAAGGCATTTGCCGAGTTCCGCGGCGAAGGACTCGAGGGTGCGCTTTACAAGGCATCGGTGATTGATGAAGCCCAGGTCAACCAAATGGTGGCCGATATCGGGCGTGACCTTGGCGGCGTGGATGTCGTCATCATCAACGCAACCTGCGACCAGCCACACTTCCCAATCGAGGAGTACTCCGTTGAGTTCTTCCAGTCGATGTTGGATTTCTTCCTCATCAGTCCCTTCCTCCTGACCCGTGCTGTGCTCCCACATATGAAGGAACAAAAGTGGGGACGCATTATCAATATTGGTTCCGAAGTCGTTGCGCGTGCTGTTCCAAACTTTGTGCCTTATGTAGCGGCAAAGAGTGGTCAGAATGGCTTTACACGCTCGATGTCGCAGGAGCTGGCCCCATGGAACATCACCGTCAATATGATCTCCCCTGGCTGGATTCCCGTGGAGCGGCACGTTGATGAAGTCGTCACAGATGGTCCCGGCTACCGTGTTCTGATTCCTCTCGACCGCTGGGGCATCCCTGAGGATGTGTCCGGTACGGCGATTTATTTGTCGAGTGAGGCATCGTCGTTTGTCACAGGCCAGAACATCCACGTAAACGGTGGCATGACGACGCAGGGCTGTTGATCAGTTGAGAATCCATCCCTATCTCTCGTTTCCGGGCACCTGTGAGGAAGCGTTTAGCTTCTACGCAGGGCTGTTTGGCGGCACCGTTACGAGCGTCAACCGCTACGGGGATGGCAGTCCGTTCCCGCTCCCGGATGGCTGGGGGGTGAAAGTTATCCACGCTGAGCTCGCAGCTGGTGGGATTGTCATTTACGGCTCCGACCATGTTCCGGAAATGTTCGAGACTCCACAGGGGTTTTCGTTGTCCTGGAATGTCACTGCATTTGATGCTGGCAAATCTACATTCGATGCATTAGCGGCGGATGGGGGCACCGTTGTGATGCCCTTTGCTGAGGTTCCGTGGAGTATTGGCTATGGAATTGTCAAGGACCGGTTTGGAATCACTTGGCAAATAAATGTGGATGGACCGGCGAACTGACCGCCAAAGACATCCAATAAACAAAAAACACCCCGCGGTTACCTGCGGGGTGTTTCGCTTATGGGAGGATGATGGGGATCGAACCCACTACCTTCAGAGCCACAATCTGACGCTCTAACCGGATGAGCTACACCCTCCATGAAGCGACAAAGTCTACCATGCGCTAACGGTTAGTTTCAAGGGGTGTTACGCAGGAATATCGCAAGAATTTGACCGAGATTGCGTAACGTGTACTCGCTGGCACACGCTGACTCGGCGGCACGAAGCTAGCCCCCAGCTGCAAGGGACACTTACATGCAGAGTCACAGTCGTTTGCTGCAGATAAGTCAATGTATCCTCTAACATCTGCTAATCATTTTGTCGGTCCCGCGGGAACCGACGCTGAGTGGATTTCGTTTGAACTAAGGCTGTGGTAATGACACTTGATACCAGCTTGCCAGAAATAGGAGATGACGCAGAATGGATGCCTTGCCGGTTATTTGTCTGATGATGCCATTTCTGGTGGCTGCACCAAATGATTCCCCCGTGCCTCGCCAAGTACTAACCCTTTCTGGTGTTCTGAGTCGTGTCCAAGCTGCTTATCCTAAAGTCAAGGGCATTTCGCAGGAACGACAAGCCGCAGCCGGAAAGCTGCGTGAAAAGCAGGGAGCTTTTGACACTACGGTAAGCGTTGGGCTCGAATACCTCAGTTACAACAGTGCGAGCAGCCGTGGCAAAAATGCTGAAGCTAGCATCTCGACCGCAACCGTCGAAATGGCGATGCGCAGCGGCGCAAAGCTTATCGTCGGCCGCGATGCCAACTCAGGACTTGTAA
>JBEDDQ010000019.1:0-5030 GCA_041176185.1 Armatimonadota bacterium
AGATCCCGGCACAAAAATTACCGCACAGCTTGCAGGGAACAACCCTAATATCAAAATGACGACCGCATTCGCAGACATATTCAGTCTGTGATTCCGTTGCAAAGTGCTTGAGAGCCTTTCCGCATATACAGCCGCTATGTATAACCAAAGTAAACGAATAATACTGATAAATCGTAAAATAAACGCAAATCGGATAGGCGAATGTCAATAACTGGATGAATGTGAAATAGGCATGTAATAGGTCAAAGTGTCCCTTGATTTGTTTCATCCATGCGACGACAGAGCAAATGTGAGGATGCCCTTATGCCACAGTCTGTCAAGTTGCGGAAAAGATTCCAATTACTGCTGGAATCTATCATCCCGAAATCGGCAGGAAATCAGACCTTCATGCCACAATAGGAAACTATGGATAATGCACGCTTCGGCAAGGCTGTTTTCGTGTCGCTGGCATCCCTTGCGATCGCCGGTGTAGCGCTCTTACCTGCGCAGTCAACATCACAGGTCAAGGTTCCAAACGCAAAGGGACCTGACTTTGCAAAAGACATCCAGCCGCTACTCCGTGAAAAGTGTATGCCCTGCCATGGCGATATTCAGGCTGCTGGCGGGCTAAAGCTTACGCAGCTCAAAGCGGCGATGGCTGGAGGGAACAGTGGTTCCCGTGGGCTCGTTCCACATGACCCGAATGCCAGTTCACTGATTCAGCGTGTTTCCACCACAAACGTAGATTTGGTGATGCCGCCTAACCGTAGTGGGAAAACTCCGCTTACACCTGCCCAGGTAGCGATGCTTAGAAGCTGGGTGCAGTCCGGACCATCATGGCCGGATGCGGGAGCGAGCACTCCTGCAGGGGATACGCACTGGTCACTTCAGCCACTGAAGAAACCCGCGGTTCCCGCTGGAAAAGCCCCGCATGTCGTGGACCGGTTCCTCGATGCAAAGCTCAAGGCTAAGGGTCTGGCGATGGGGCCGGCGACAGATCGGGTTACCCTTATCCGTAGAGTCACATTCGACCTGATTGGTCTGCCACCCACCGAAGCCGAGATCCAGGCATTTGTTGCTGACAAGAAACCTGGGGCATATGAGCGTGTTGTGGACCGGCTGCTTGCAAGTCCGCGGTACGGTGAACGGTGGGCCAGACATTGGCTGGACACCATCCACTATGCCGACTCCCATGGTGCTGAGCATGACATGGGGCGTAAGTACGCATGGCCATTCCGTGACTATGTCATCGATACATTCAACAAAGACGTCCCCTATGCGCGGTTTGTTCGCGAGCAGCTGGCAGCCGATGTTCTGTATCCGAATCGTCCTGACCTTACACCTGCTCTCGGGTATCTGAGCGCGGGTAACTTTGATCTCAGTGCGTACTACACGGCGCCGATTCCTTTTGAAATTCTCGACCGGGATGACATGGTCAATCAGGCGATGTCAACCTTTGTCAGCACCACGGCTAACTGTGCACGTTGCCACGACCACAAGTTCGATCCAATCCCGACAACAGACTACTGGTCACTTCAGGCAGTTTTTGCTGGCGTGATCAAGGGGGATGTCACGTACGAGGATCGACCTGGTCTTGCTGAGCAGCGGGCTAAGTGGACCAAACTCAAGGAAGTTGCTGACAGTAAGGATGCGAACAAGATTCTTGCGGCGGAGCACAAGCCTGTTGTTGAGACATTTGTTTCAGCGCTCAAGACCTTTGGTGGATGGAAACCACTTGCGGTGCAAAAGGTCTCCGGAGTTGGTGGGGCGACGCTAACGCATAGCCCGGATGGCACCGTTTCAGCAAGCGGAAAGCTGCCACTGAAGGATACGTACACCATTGTCGGTTCTAGTGGTGCGGGGCGTATCGGCGCGATTCGTATCGATGCCTTGTCATCCGGAGACCTGCCAAAGGGCGGGCCTGGCCGCGCAGATAACGGAAGCTTTTTGCTGACGGAAGTCACCGTAGATGTCGTTCGCGCGGGTGGCAAGCGTGAAAAGACAAAGATTGTCCGCACCAGTGCTGATCACAGCCAGAAGAATGGGGATGCGCCGCGTGCAGCCGATGGCCTGACAAGCACAGGATGGGGAGTGAGCCCTGAATTTGGTAGGGATCACCACATCGTGTTTGCGTTTGCCGAGCCGATTGACCTTGGCGCCAACGACAAACTAGAGGTCGTCGTGGACCAAAACGATGGCGGTAGCCACATCCTTGGCAAGTTCCGTGTCAGCACGGCAGATGGTCCAAGCGCAATCTTATGTGCGCTACCTCCTAGCGTGTCGGGAGTCCTGAAATCACAGTTCCTCGACAAGATGGCTGAGACAGAGCTTGCTTCCTTTGCGCTTCGCGAGACTGCCGCTGCGGGCATCGCTGCGCTGCCTGCACAAAAGCGTGTTTATGTGGCTGCGAAGTCTGCGGATGTTGCCGATGTCGGATTTAGAAACATTGAGAAGCCACGTGAAATCCGTGTGCTTGAGCGTGGTGAGCTTAGTCGTCCTAAACAGGTTGTTGGACCTGGCGCACTCTCTATGCTTCCGCAGCTAAGCGATTACTTCAAGCGCCGCGATATGTCACAGGAAAACCAACGCCGCGCTGCACTCGCAGAGTGGTTTGTTGACCGACGGAATCCATTGACATGGAGAAGTATCGTAAACCGTGTTTGGCACTACCACTTCGGCAAAGGCATCGTGGATACGCCGGGCGACTTTGGTCGTATGGGCGGCGCGCCCAGCCATCCAGAGCTGCTTGACTACCTTGCGGTCTGGTTCCGTGATGAGGCAAATGGCTCGTTCAAGCAGCTACACCGCCTAATGGTCACCAGCCGTGCCTACCAGCAGAGCTCGGTAAACCGTGTCGATGCGGCAAAGGTTGATTCCGATAACCGCTTGCTTTGGAAGGCGAATCGTCTCCGAATGGATGCAGATCAGTATCGTGATGCAGCCTTGCAAACAGCTGGACGGATTGATTTTAAGATGGGTGGACCGGGCGTCAACCATTTCAAAATGGGGCCTGGGCCGCAGATGACACCTGCGCTTGACTATGCGGCCTATGACTGGGAAAGCCCTGAGGCAAATCGGCGATCGGTTTACCGTACGGTATGGCGTGCGATTCCTGATCCATTTATGGACTCGATGGACTTCCCTGACCTTGCGCTATTGTCTCCAACGCGTGGAACCAGTGTCTCGGCACTCCAGGCGCTGACGCTTTTCAACAATAACTTTGTGCTTTCGTGTTCACAGCATCTTGCAAAGCGGGTTATCGCCGAAGGTGGCTTGGTACCACGGCAGGTTGAGCGTGCCGCGGAGCTGGCGTGGGGCCGAAAGGTCACACCGGTCGAGCGCAAAGTGTTGTTGGATTTGGCACATGACAATGGCCTTGAGGCGACATGTCGTGTGATTTTGAATGCGAACGCATTCCTGTTTATTGACTAGTATTTGCGGCCAGACCCTAGTTCTGGTCGGTTTCAACGATTCGAGGGGTGCTTGATGGACAATAATCACTGGGGTTTTCCGACAAACCGTCGTGACTTTCTTACCGGTATCGGCGGTGGGTTCGCTGGCCTTGCGCTGACGAGCATGCTCGCAGATGAAGGCCTCGCAATGCCAGCATCCGGCGCTGGTCAAGGCTCACTTCGCATTCAACATCATCCGCCAAAGGTAAAGCGGGTTATCCAGCTGTTCATGAATGGCGGCGCAAGCCCGATGGACCTCTATGACTACAAGCCAGCGCTTATCAAGTACCACGGTCAAAAGCTCCCGGCTCATATCCGTCCGGAGGGTTCGCCAAATGAGCCTGGACTGTGTCTGAAGAGTCCATTTACATTTAAGCAGTATGGCCAGTCAGGTCGCTGGGTCAGTGACCAGTTCCCTGAGCAGGCTAAGCTCGTGGATGAAATGGCATTCTTTATGGCGATGGCCAGTAAGTCCAATGTCCATGGACCGGCATCGTACATGATGAACACCGGTTTCATCCTGCCTGGCTTCCCATGCATGGGTGCATGGATTTCGTATGCAATCGGCAGCCTGCGGGATAACCTACCGACGTTTGTGGTGCTGCCGGATGCGCGTGGCCTGCCTTATAACCAGCGCGGCAACTTCAGCAGTGGCTTCCTGCCAGTGGTACATCAGGGAACGATGATTAATGGCACAGGTCCCGGTGCAGTGTCCGATTTGTTCGCCGGTGATAAGTACAAGTTTGCGAATCGCGAGACGGATAAAGCAGGACTCGATGCGCTGACAAAGCTGAACAAGGCGCATGCGGCGCAGCATCAGGGGGATTCGCGCTTGGATGCTCGCATTGCCAGCTATGAGCTGGCGGCTCGGATGCAGCTGAGCGCACCGGAAGCCTTTGACCTCTCTCGCGAGTCGCAAGCAGTTAAGGATTCCTACGGGATTGGCACGCCGCACACGGATGACTTTGGCAAGCGCTGTCTGCTTGCGGCGCGCCTCGCAGAGCGTGGAGTGCGATTTACGCAGGTTTGGAGCGGTCCTCAGGGGGCGGTCAACAACTGGGATAATCATGGCAATATCCGTACAGAGCTGCCTCCGATGGCGGCAAGTATCGATAAGCCGATCGCAGCTTTGCTGCGCGACTTGAAGGCCCGTGGACTGGACAAAGATACATTGGTCATCTGGTCGACTGAGTTTGGCCGAACGCCATTTGCACAGGGCGGTGAGGGACGTGACCACAACGGTGGAACGTTTGTTAGCTGGATTTGGGGCGCGGGTGTGAAGCCGGGCGTGGCGTATGGTCAGAGCGATGAACTTGCGTTCAAGACGGCTGAGAACACGACATATTCTTACGACTTCCACGCGACGATTCTGCACCTTCTGGGTATTGACCACACAAAGCTGACCTGGCGCCAGAATGGTGTTGACCGCCGCCTCACGGATGTCCACGGTCATGTTGTGAAAGAAGTGCTCGCGTAGGCAGTTGCGTTTGATGATGCTGATAAGCCTCTCCGGAAACGGAGAGGCTTTTTGATTATGGGTAATCTGTCAGATTGCTATTGCACATAGTCTCACTGGTTAGGGCTTGTTCCATAGAGATT
>JBEDDQ010000020.1:0-4516 GCA_041176185.1 Armatimonadota bacterium
ACAACAATCCGCCCTCCGGACATTCCCTTACCCAGGTAATCGTTTGCATCCCCGTGGAGCTCAAGCGTCATACCAGGCGCAAGGAATGCACCAAAGCTCTGTCCCGCCGACCCATAGAACTTAATGTGAATCGTTGATTCGGGCAGGCCATCCACGCCAAATCGCTTGGCAACCTCACCGCTAAGCATCGTTCCACACGAGCGGTTGTGGTTGTGAATTGGGATGGTCATCGCGACCGGCCGTCCATGCTCAAGCGCAGGCTTTGCGAGCATAATCAGGTGGTAGTCGAGCGCACCCTCCAGACCGTGATCCTGCGTTTCGAGACAACGGGTAGCAACGCCCTTAGGTGCCACGCGGAGCAGCAAGCGGGAGAGGTCAACGCCGCGGCTCTTCCAATGGCGGACTGCATCGGATGCTTCCAGACGGTCAGACCGTCCGATCATTTCATCTACGGTCCTAAAGCCAAGCTCTGCCATAATCTGGCGAACTTCCTCGGCAACGAAGAAGAAGTAGTTGATGACGTGTTCTGGCTTGCCGGCGAACTTCTTACGCAGAATTGGATCCTGCGTCGCAATACCCACCGGGCATGTTCCTAGGTGACAGACACGCATCATGATGCAGCCTTGTGCCACCAGCGGGGCGGTCGAGAAGCCATATTCTTCGGCACCAAGCAACGCCGCTACGACGACGTCACGGCCCGTCTTCATTTGGCCATCTGCCTGCAGGACAACACGCCCGCGCAGCTGGTTTGCCACGAGGACCTGCTGGGTTTCCGCAAGTCCAAGTTCCCATGGGATACCCGCGTGCTTGATGGACGATAGCGGACTTGCACCCGTTCCACCCTCGTAGCCGGAAATCAGAATGTGGTCAGCATGCGCTTTTGCAACACCTGCAGCGACCGTACCGACGCCAACCTCACTGACCAACTTTACGCTGATTCGTGCACTCGGGTTGACATTTTTGAGGTCAAAGATCAGCTGGGCAATGTCTTCGATGCTGTAGATATCGTGGTGTGGAGGCGGCGAAACCAGAGTTACCCCGGGGGTGGTGTGGCGGATACGCCCGATATAGTCATCCACCTTGTAGCCAGGAAGCTGGCCACCTTCACCTGGCTTTGCACCCTGTGCCATCTTGATCTGCAGCTCATCGGCATTGACGAGGTAGTGTGTGGTTACACCAAAGCGGCCGCTGGCAATCTGCTTAATCGATGAACGACGGTTGTCTGTGAAGCGCTCTGGGTCTTCGCCACCCTCGCCTGTGTTCGACTTAGCCTTGAGGAAGTTCATCGCGATGGCAAGACCTTCGTGTGATTCTCTCGAGATGGAACCAAGGCTCATCGCACCCGTTGCAAAGCGCTTTACGATGTTGGCTGCAGGCTCGACTTCCTCAATCGCCACTGGAGTTCCAGGGACAAAGCGCAGCAAGCCTCGGATGGTGCTTGTACGCTCAGGGGCCTCATTGATTGCCTGACTGAACTCCTTAAACGTTGCATAACCCTTGTCGGCGTCTTCATCACGAACAGCCTTTTGCAGCTTTTCAACCGACTCTGGATTGATTGAGTGGGACTCGCCAAACCGACGCCATTGATACTGCCCACCCGGGTCAAGCTCAAAGTCACCGCTTACGCCATCCTGTGGATAGGCACTGTCGTGGAGGCTTCGCACTTCTCGCTCGATGTCATCAAGGGTGACACCCTCAATACGGCTTGGCGTTCCAGAGAAGTACTTCTCAATTACACTGGATGCGATTCCAACCGCCTCGAAGATTTGCGCTCCGCGGTAGCTCGGGATTGTGGAGATGCCCATCTTGGACATCACCTTGAGAAGGCCCTTATTGATACCCTTGATGAAGTTATTGTTCGCCTTCTCGGCGGTCAGTGTGGTGATCACACCTTCCTGAATCAGGTCGGCGAAGGTGTCGAAGGCAAGGTATGGATTGATGGCGCTGGCACCGTAGCCGAGGAGACAGGCGAAGTGATGCACTTCACGGGCTTCTCCAGACTCGAGGACCAGTGCGGCCTTGGTTCGCGTGCCTTCACGGATAAGGTGATGGTGGACAGCGGAGATGGCCAACAGGGATGGTACAGGGGCGTGGTCTTTGTCGACGGAGCGGTCTGAAATAACAATGACGCTGACGCCATCCTCAATCAGGTCACTCGCCTTGCGGCACAGCCACTCGACCGCACGCTCCAGCTCACCATGTGGCTTGTTGACATCAAAGACAGCTGGCAACGTCACCGTTCGGAGGTTCTTCAGGCGGACATCATCGAAGCGACGAAGCTTCTCGAGGTCCGTGTTCAAAAGAATAGGGCTCTCAATCTTTAGCTGATGCGCATTTTCTGGGACGTCCTCAAGGAAGGAGCCATCGGTCCCGATGTAATCCGCAAGGTCCATGACCAGCGATTCACGGATTGGGTCAATCGGAGGATTTGTGACCTGTGCAAACAGCTGCTTGAAGTACGAGAACATCGATTGCGGGCGGTGTGAAAGCACTGCCAGTGGCGTGTCAGTGCCCATGGAGCCCAATGGCTCCTCACCGTTCATCGCAACGGGGGTCAGAAGCATGCGGACGTCTTCGCTTGAGTAACCAAACGCACGCTGATGCGCACGCAGAGACTCATGCGGCTCCTGAGGACCCATTTCCGGTGTGGGGAGAGCGCCAAGCTCGACACGATGCTCATCAAGCCATGCGCCATAGGGATGCAGGGAACAAATCTCGGCCTTGACTTCCGCATCGCTTCGGATACGACCGAGCTCAGTGTCAACAAGAAAGACTTTGCCGGGCTGCAAGCGGCCACGCTCTTGGATGCGGTCGGTGTCAAACTCAATGACACCCGTTTCACTTGCGAGGACGACAAGGCCATCGGTCGTAATCGTATAGCGCGCAGGACGCAGTCCATTACGGTCGAGCACAGCACCAATCTGCTTGCCGTCGGTGAATGCAACCGCCGCCGGGCCATCCCATGGCTCTACCAAACACGCGCCATATTCGTAGAAAGAGCGGCGGGCAGGGTCCATCAGCGCATTTCCAGACCAAGCCTCAGGAATAAGAAGCATCATGGAATGGGCAAGACTGCGGCCACCCTGAACGAGGAGCTCTACCGCTTGATCAAGCGTCGCAGAGTCGCTTCCCTCACGGCTGACAAGCGGAGATATCTTCCGCATGTCATCGCCAAAAACCGATGAAACCATGCCCGCCTCACGCGCACGCATCCAGTTTCGGTTTCCGTTGATGGTGTTGATCTCGCCGTTATGCGCTACATAGCGGAACGGATGCGCCAGCGGCCATGATGGGAAAGTATTCGTTGAGAAGCGCTGGTGGACGAGTGCAATGGCCGTTTCCATCCGCTCATCAGCGAGGTCACTAAAGTAAGCCCGCATCTGATGCGGCAGCAACAGTCCCTTGTAGACAATCGTTTGCGAAGAAAGGCTGGCGAGGTAGAACTCACGAGGGTTTGGAATCCCGCAGGCACCGGCAATCAGCGACTCAACCTGTTTGCGGATGACATATAGCTTGCGTTCAAAGCTCTCGGATGGCGTTGTCGAGCCACGGCCAATAAAGCACTGACGAATCAGCGGTTCGGTCTCACGGGCCTGTGCGCCAATCGCGGATGAGTTTACCGGGACATCACGCCAGCCAAGTAAAATCTGGCCTTCTTGGCGGACGACACTGGTGATGGTTCGCTCACACTGCGCACGGTGATCGGCATTGCGTGGGAGAAAGACCATCGCGACCCCATAGCTGCCGCGCTCAGGGAGTGCGAAGTCAACAACGCTTTTGAAGAACGAGTCGGGAAGCTGGAGCAAAATGCCTGCGCCATCACCCGTCTCAGGGTCACATCCACACGCACCGCGATGGACAAGGTTTTCGAGGATTTGCAGACCCATGCTGAGAATCGCGTGTGATGCTTCGCCTCGCATTTGTGCAACAAACCCGACACCACAGGCATCGTGCTCCGTCGCGGGTTCGTACATTCCATTGGTCAGCTGCGTTAGATGGTTCTCAGTCACTGCGTCAAATCCGGTTTCCACACCGGCGTATAACCGGCGTTCTACTATTTTCCGGCGACAGTGCCGACATCCTGTCTTCGTTGACAGGAATCAAAATGTATCATCTTTGAAAACGATGCTCAATTGCACATCTTTTCGATTATGTCAACTACGTCGGTTCTACAGCCTCACATTCAAGAAACACCATCTGATTACTCGGAATCACTTTATAAAATCTATTCACTGTCGTTTGCAATAACTGACAGTCTGTTTGCAATAAGGCCTGTCAATGGGTAGTATTCCGTCTGTGTCAAATCCGTCCACTCCTTCTCAACCTGTACAAACACATCAGTGGCACATGGATGCCATGGATTGTCCCGTTGAAGCAAATCTCATTCGCAAGTCACTTCGGTCCATGGATGGAATCGATGACCTCGCGTTTGACTTTGTTGACCGTGTTCTGACGGTTCGTCACAGGGCGGATGCCTCGCAGATTCAAGCCCGCCTGACTGATATCGGAATGGAAC
>JBEDDQ010000021.1:0-2954 GCA_041176185.1 Armatimonadota bacterium
TTCCAAGACCGCGCTGCAATCACGGTTAGAAATGCATCCGATAACCGTGCCGACATTCCCGTCCGCACATCGGCATCCAGAGACAAAATCTCCGCGCGCTGGCGTCTTGCCCACGCACGGAGTTCTTTCTTTTCTCCATCCAGCGATGATGTCGCCACTAGCCACCCATCGGGGTAAGTGTCAAACCACCGCCGGCCGTACTCTCCTCATCGGGGCCAAGCATTTCGCCAAAAATCCGATGTGCATTGCCATACAAAATACGATGTCGTTCATCATCCGTAAGGTCAAGCTCATCCAGAAGCGCCAGCACCGCAGCCGGGTCCGTCGAAGGCGAACCGGAACCAAAGACCAGCTTGCGACATCCCCCGAGACGCTGAATCGCAAACGCAATCTTGTCACTCGTTAGTGCACCGCTGAAGTCGAGGAAGAGGTTTGTCGGTCGCACCGCGTAGTCGATTGCCTCGCGCCACTCAACCCCGCCCATTCCGCTTGCGATCACTTTGCCCGCACCGAGGAAGCTTGCGATGTCGACCGCATGGTGCATCGCTGCCGCTGTCGGGGTGTGGATCAGCAATGCCTTTCCGTAGCGCCGGAACACCGTCAGCAAGTCCTGGCAACGTGCCAGAGTCACCGGCTCACCCGTCGCAGGGTTTGGATACAGCGCCGCGCCAACAAAGTTGTCGTGGAACATGTACTTGCGCATTAAGTTAGCGCTCTCATCATGCTGGTTCGGCTGAATCACAAGCCAGCCTTTGAGCACAACGCCACCGCCCTTGGATTTAGCCGCTTCGTAAACAGCATCATTGCCGGCAACCATGTCGTAGCGACGTGCCAGCGCACTCGCAAAACATCCCATCGAAATACCACGCTGGAGGAGCTGCCCCTTCACATGGTCAGGTTGGTTCCAGCTTGGTGCAGCGGTTGTTGGGCCCCATTGGCCGTGGATGTCACAGATCACGCAACACCTCCCGCAAACATCGCTTGCGCATTTCCAAAGAGGACATCATGTTTTTGCTCATCCGTGATGTGGCACATCTTCACAACCGCCACCGCACTCGCTAGCGAGCCAAACGCAATCGACCCTGATCCAAACAACACGCGCTTACTGGTCATCGTGTTCACCGCGAGGTCAATTTCGCCGATTCCGCGCATCCCGTTCGTGCAGAGATACAAGTTAGGCATCCCCGGCGCAAGCGCGATGATTTCGGAGATGCTTTCGCTGGTAACTCCTTGTGCGATGACCGGTCCTTTGTAGCCACTCGCGTGGAGGATTCCGCGGAACTGGCTGAGATCTCCCGTGCGACTCGCTTCCAGAATCAGGGGGAGCACGACGCCCTGCTGTGCAAGTGTCGCCAGCATCCCGAGGAATGCTGCATGGTAAATCGGCCACTGCTGCGCGACGGGGAAGGCTGCGAGAGCGATAAAGCCATCCGTTGCCGGAAGCGCTGTCGTACGCGGATCAAGCGTCGCGATTCCCTTGAGCTTTCCACCGCTTTGCCCACAATTCGCCATCGTCTCGCGGTTGCCAGCATTTGCGGAGTGGTAAATCCCACGCGTTGAAATCGTCAGCGCACGCTGGACGCCAAGCCTGTCCATCGATGCCACAAGCTTTGCCGTACCCGGTTCCGTTGTACGGGGCGGGACGGCTCCAAAGACCGTGAAAACATCGATGATGGGATTACTCATGCGCTCGCTCCATCGCCGCCCGGAGGCGCTGAACTGCACGCTCTTTACCCAAAACCGCAATGCAGTCAAACAGACTTGGACCCTGCTCGCGACCCGTTACGGCAATGCGCACCGGATGCGTCGCGGCACCCTTCTCGCGACCCTGCTCAGCGGCGATGCCGCGAACTGCCTCTTCAATCGCCGCCGATGTCCACTCGGTGAGCGCATCAACTGCATCCGCAAGAGCTGCCAGATAAGCCTTCACGCCTGACTTCTGCAGCCACTTCGCCACAACCTTCTCATCGCCAAGGACATCTTCCGTGAAGAAGAACCAAATCAGGTTTGGTGCTTCATCAAGGCGGGTGAGCTTTTCCTGCTCAAGGGCAAGCGCCGCCGCCGCGTAGGCTCGTGTTTCCGCAGAGCAGTCTGCCGCAACCAGACCTGACTCGACAATGAACGGCTCCGCCGCAGCATAAAGGGCTTCGGGCGCCAGCTGCCGGATGTACAGACCGTTCATCCATAACAGCTTGTCCTGGTCGAAGGCTCCGCCGGAACGCGAGATGCGCTCAAGCGTAAAAGCATTGATCAGCTCTTCCCGTGTGAAGACTTCCTGGTTGTCGCCAGCCGACCAGCCGATGAGTGCGAGGAAGTTGACGATGGCATCCGGGAGATAGCCTTCGTTATTGACCAGACCGCCGGTAATCTCTCCGGTTGGCAGGCCATCCTTAAGCTCGGGAACCGGACCCAAAATCGGCTTTGCACCATGGCGCTTGGATAGCTTTTTGCCACCGCCCGGCGCCAGCACATTTGGCGTGTGCACAAAAATGGGTTGCTCCCACTCGAAGGCACGGAAAATCTGAATGTGCTTTGGCAGACTCGGCAACCAGTCATCCCCGCGGAGAACGTGGGAAATCTGCATGTCGTGGTCATCCACCATCGCCGCAAAATGGTAGGGAGGATAGCCATCCGCCTTGAGGATAATAAAGTCATCCTGCGTCGTTGCATCCCACTGCATGTGGCCGTGAAGGAGGTCATCCGCTTCGATCACACCACTTGTCGGCATTTTGATGCGCACGACGGCCGGCTCACCCGCCGCGACACGCGCACGCGCATCGGCGAGCGGATACTCACGGAACTGCCGGTCGTAGGTGTAAGGAACCTTCCTGATGTCACAGGCTGCGCGCTTGGCATCGAGCTCTTCCTTTGTCTCGAATGCGTAGTATGCTTTGCCTTCATCTAAGAGCTGGTCAATCAGTTCACGGTAGCGCGGCAGGCGCTGCGACTGGAAG
>JBEDDQ010000022.1:0-4362 GCA_041176185.1 Armatimonadota bacterium
ACTTTCGACCGAATGGGCATCAAGGCAGAGGCTAGAGGGTTCAATGTCCGCAAACACCGGAACACAATTCGCCTCAACGATAGCCATGGCGGTTGCTATAAACGTATACGCCGGGCAGATGATCTCAGCTCCGGCAGGTGGATTTAGCGCAAGAATGGCAAGGCGGAGCGCAGTTTGCCCAGAGTTTACAGCAAGTGCATATTTTGTTGTAGTGAGTGCTGCGAACTCTGCTTCCACCTTAGCAGTCACATCGCCACCAAGGCGGCCCCATTCACCACCATTGATTACATCTAGGAGTGCCGAACGCTCAGAATCGTCGAAGATTGGCCAATCGGGGTGAGTGGATGTTCGGGCGGCTGGTCCGCCATGCAATGCAAGCTCTTCCATCATGGTGATTCCTTACGCCAACAACGCTGGGACGACTTGGCCATGAACATCGGTTAGGCGATAGTCCCTACCGGCAAAACGATAGGTAAGGCGTTTATGGTCGATTCCAAGACAGTGCAAAAGTGTTGCCTGAATATCGTGGACATGGACGGGGTCCTTTACAACGTTAAACCCGAGGTCATCCGTTTCGCCGTATGTAAAACCCTGCTTAAATCCGCCGCCTGCAAACCACATCGAATAAGCTGCAGGATGGTGGTCGCGGCCCTGTGAGCGCCCAAGAGCTTTGTTGGACTCGACCATCGGTGTCCGGCCAAACTCGCCGCCCCAGATGACGATTGTGTCATCAAGAAGGCCCCTCTGTTTCAGGTCAATAATCAGCGCGGCACTGGCCTTATCGGTTGCTTTGGCATTCCCATTGATGTTACCGACGACATCGCTATGGGCATCCCAACCTTCATGATAAATGTTGATAAAGCGAACGCCACGCTCAATCATCCTTCTTGCAAGGAGGCATGCACGCGCAAACGATGGAACCTTTGGGTCTGCACCGTACAGTTCCAGGGTTTCCTTTGACTCCTTGGACAAATCCATGACATCCGGGGCTTCCGTTTGCATCCGGTAGGCCAGCTCATAGCTTGAAATGCGTGCATCGATTGCCGGATCCAGCTCTTTTCGTTGCCGTTGTGCGTTGATAGAGCGCAATGCAGCGGCAGTGGCTTGATCTTCAGCGATGGAAATGTCTGCTGGTCGTGAAAGATTAAGCATTGCCTCCCCTTGATTTCGGAGGCGCACCCCTGCATGGGGTGTTGGAAGAAATCCACTGGACCAGTTCGCCGCACCACCACTGATTCCAGCCCCCGTTGAAAAGACCATAAACCCGGGAAGGTTCTTGTTCTCTGACCCGAGGCCATATGTCACCCAAGAACCGATGCTCGGCCGTCCTGGGAGCCCGCTACCGGTGTTAAAGAAGATCTGTGCTGGTGCGTGGTTAAACTGATCCGTTTTTACGGAGCGCACCAGAGTGATGTCATCCACGACTTTACTTAGGTGTGGAAGGACATCGGATATCTCCATGCCACAATTTCCGTGCTTTGCAAAGCGGAACTGGGCTGACATGACTGCAGCATCCTTGCGGATGAATGCGTAGCGCTGATTTTCAAGCAGGCTCGGCGGTAAGGGTTGACCCTCGATCTTGGCGAGACCTGGTTTGTAATCAAAAAGCTCAAGCTGACTTGGGGCTCCGGACATAAACAGGTGGATGACGTGCTTCGCACGAGGCTTATGGTGTGGGAGACCTGAAAGGCGCCCCTGTGATGCAAAGGCACCCTCCACACAAAGAGATGCGAGAGCCATTTTCCCAAGACCGACGCCGCATTCACTGAAGAAGTGACGACGCGTTTGTTGGCGAAGATTATTGTTTGGAGTATTCATGGCTTTGTCACCATTTCATCTGTGTTCATCAGTGCGCGGGAGAGCATTGTCCATGTGGCTGCGGGAGAGATACCTGAAGCAATTGACTCCTCTTGGATGAGATCAACAGCGATAGCCTCTGAAAGCTTTGCCGGGCGACAGAGGGTCCGCATAAACATCGATTCTACACGTTTGCTCTGAGGCAGGGCTGCGAGTTGATTACCCATTGAGCGTGCTGCTTCAAGAATAGTAATGTCATTTAGCAGTGTGAGCGCTTGTAGCGGTGTCGTGGATGATTCCCGACGTGCAACACATGCTTCGCCGCTTGGTGCATCAAAGGTTGCCGCCATTGCAAACGGAGCGGTCCGCTTTGCAAAAGTATAAATGCCTCGACGGTAGCGATCTTCACCGGTTGAAACATTCCATTGCAATGCACCATATGAGCCTTCAGTCGTGACTCCTGCCGGCTGAGGAGGGAAGACACTTGGACCACCAATCTTCGTGGAAAGTTGCCCGGATGCCGCAAGTACGCTGTCTCTAATCTGTTCGGCATCAAGCCGTACACGAGGGCCTCGGGTGAGGGCGATGTTTTCCGGGTCAGCAGCCCGAAGGGCTGGCACTACTGTCGCAGATTGCTTGTAGATAGCCGATGTGACAATCAAGCGATGGAGTTTCTTCGTTGACCAACCATCCTTCATAAATCGAAGCGCCAGATAGTCGAGGAGTTCCTGATTGGATGGAAGTTCCCCTTGGGTACCAAAGTCATCAACGGTTTTGACGATGCCTCGCCCGAAGAATGCCTGCCACTGGCGATTGACATAGACGCGCGCTGTAAGCGGGTTCGATGAACTTACCAACCACTTCGCAAACTCTAGGCGGGTTTTCGGCACTTGCGAGGCATCGGAGCGAGTCAAAAATGCTGGTATTGCAGGTGTGAGAGCTTCGCGAGGTTGGAGAAATTCCCCACGATGATGAAGCCGAGTGGTTCTTGCATCGGATGCAATTCTCTCTTGCATAACAAGCGACACCGGTGCTTGTTGCGCCTTTTCTAGGTTAGCGACTTCCGCGACGGCATCCGAGAGCTCAGCTCGCGATTGTGCAAAAGCAAACCTTACAGCATCGGTTGACTTGCCATTACAAATCGCATCTTGAACATCAGGTTCAAGGGTGCTTGTTTGGACACCGATCTCTGGTGATGCAGACCACTTGAACTTACCAATTCCAGCTGCATAATACTTTTCACAAAGCATCCGTATCGTTAATTTTTTTCCGGCAATCGGCTCCCTAAGCGCAAACCACGCGGTGTTGTTACGGCCGATGTTACTACCAGGCGACCAGGATGTCAGGAGGTCACCGTCGACAGCACTTTGTGGGGATGATCCTCCAGGGACAGAATGTGCCTGTTTTTTGAACTCTAAAGGTTTGCCATCAACTTCAGCAGTGAGTTCTGTGAGGGCAAAGTCGCCCAGAGGACCTTCATAGGCAGTTCGGCCAGGGCCTCCTTGTGGAAATCGTGCATCTGCAAACGTTTCCAGACGGAGCGCCCCGATTGTTTTTCCAGCAAGGTCATACGTTACGGTGTACGTGTCTGATTTGCTTTGGTCTCCGCCGGCAAGGATGACACCTGAACCAAGGTGCCTGAGAGTTGGCAGATTGGAGACGGCACGTTCAGGAGTGAGACTTGTGAAAGGTCGAAGTTGTTTGCGCTGCTCAGCTGTCCAATTTGCCAGCTCCACTTCGGGTTTGGCTGTAGCCGCGACTTCCGCCTGCTTGACGAGAGCCGAGGCGCGCAACTTTGCGATGGTATGTCTACTACCAAAGTCCTGACGAATCGTTATTCGTACCTCGCTGCCTGCCGCAACGGGTTGCTTTAGGGTGAGATCAATGGACTGATCGTGACGCCAGTCGCGGTTTGGATCATGGATGGCCCATCCAGATTTCGGATCCGAATCGAGCACTGCGGATGCAGGAAAGCCATCCTGCTGTGCGGTCGCGGTTGCTCCCCGGATGCCGACCTTTGTTCCGTCCACTTCGACCTCGATGCCGGTAACGACGAAGTTTCCGTGGCTTGTGCGGCCTGGGCCTGAAATGGCATCTGCAATGGCAGAAAGTCGAAATCCACTTGTTGTTGAGGAGAGAAGCAACGAAAGGGTGTATGTGTCAGTTAATGACGGGCTACCGCTTGCCGAAATTGTCCCATCAGTGTCGATTGCAAGCTTCGCATTCAATCCGCTTGCCGACAAAACCTTTGTAGGTTCAGCGATCAATGGCTCGACAGGAGACCAATGGCTGAGAATGTTTGCCCGGATGGCATTTGCCTTCTCCAGCGATGTTTTGCGGGCCTGTTTTTGCGCTGCGGTGTAGACGGCAAAATCGGGCTCATCAGCGTTGTTTAGGTACGCAAACATCCGGTAATAGTCTGTATGTGTGATGGGGTCGAATTTATGGGTGTGGCATTGTGCGCATGCAACTGTCAACCCGAGCCACGTTGTGCCGGTTGTCGCTACTCGGTCGACAACGGACAGAAACCTGTACTCATTGGGATCGATTCCACCTTCTTCATTA
>JBEDDQ010000023.1:0-6089 GCA_041176185.1 Armatimonadota bacterium
CCACACATCGATGCAACCAATCGGGTGAAACACAGAGCAACTGCGATGTGCATCCCGATGGAAGCCGAGTGGATACCAACGATGTATCCAGTTTGTTTAGGAGACAAGTCAGATGAATCAAAACCGTATTGTCACATCCAAGTCCGCTGCCAAGTGGGTAGCAGTTCTTGGACTTTCAGGAGTTGCCGTCGCAGCTCAGTTCACCACCATCAAGCCTGCAACCGCGCAGGTTCCACCAGTCGATGCGCCACTGCCATTGACTCCTCTTTCCAGCGTCGCCGTTCCTCTGCCAGCTGACCTCGATGTCTACATCAAGGACCGTGCAGCAGCGATTCGCCTCGGCAAAGCACTCTTCTGGGATCAGCAAGCCGGCTCCGATGGAACCGCATGTGCAAGCTGCCACTACCAGGCCGGCGCCGATGGCCGTGATCGCAACCAGGTCGCTATGGGCCCCGATGGCAAGTATGACAACGGACACGCAGTCAACTTCCAGCTCAAGCTCGACACACACTTCCCATTCACCAAGTTCCAAGATGCGCTGAACAATGCATCCCCTAAGATCCGCAGCTCCAATGACATCGTTGGTAGCCAGGGTGTCTTCAAGACAGACTTCCTTGGTCTCTCGGTCGGTGCAGCTGGTGTTGGTACCGTCGGCTCCTTTGATGCCGGTGTTGTTCGCCCAGATGCAACCTTCAACCGCTTGAACATCAACACCCGTCAGGTAACCGGACGCAACGCTCCTTCCGTAATTAATGCAGTCTTCAACCACCGCAACTTCTGGGATGGTCGTGCTCATAACGAGTTCAACGGTGTGAACCCATTCGGTGACTCTGATGTCAACGCCCGTGTCTATGAAACCGACCCTGTTACCGGTGAAGCCGTTGCAACACAGGTTCGTATCTTGGATGCATCCCTTGCATCCCAAGCAGTCGGCCCGTTGAACAACTCGGTTGAAATGGCACACGCTGGCCGTAACTTTGCACAAGTTGGCAAGAAGCTAATCGGACTCAAGCCACTGGGCCTCCAGAAAGTCGCCGCGGATGACTCTGTCCTTGGACCACTTGCAAACCCAGCTAAGGGTCTCGACACCACCTACGCTGAACTGATTCGTGCTGCGATTCAGGACAAGTGGTGGAACGGAACCAACAAGTTCACCGTCGATGGAACGGGACGTGTTGTTCCAACACCAGCTGGCGAATATGGCCACATGGAAGGTAACTTCTCGCTGATCTTCGGTCTTGCGGTCATGATGTACGAATCAACCCTCGTATCTGACCAAACGCCTTACGACCGTTATCTAGCAGGTGACACAGCCGCACTGTCGGCATCCGCAATCCGTGGAATCACCGTTCTTGAAACGGAAGGCTGTACAAACTGCCATGCAGGTGCAACACTGACAAATGCAGCAACCCCAGTTCTGGCAATCGATGCAGCGCTTCAAGGCCTGAATGTCATGACCGAAGTGATGCCTATGATGGACCTTCTACCATCCGCTTACGACATCGGTTACTACAACATCGGTGTTCGCCCAACAGCCGAGGACATCGGAATCGGTGCAAACGACCCATTCGGTAACCCATTGTCCTTCAGCCGTGGTGTCCAGATTGGTACAATCCTCGACCCGAACCGCCCAGTTGGCCAGGAGATCACTCCTACAACCCGCTTGGCAATCGATGGCGCCTTCAAGACTCCTGGTCTGCGTAACGTTGCCCTCACCGCTCCATATATGCACACTGGTGGCTATGCAACCCTCTCACAGGTCATCAACAACTACCACCGTGTAGGTGACTTTGGCCGCGAGAACTTCGTCAACATGTCCCCTGACGTAGCGATGGCTGGTGGAATGACAGTGTTCCAGAAGCGTGACCTCCTTCAGCTGATGCTTGAAATGACGGACCCACGTGTTGAGAAGATGTCTGCACCATTCGATCACCCTGAGCTCACGATTCCTAACGGCCATACGATCAAGGCTGGCACGACCAGCACAGTCATCAACCGTGGTGATGGAGCAGCCAAGGACGACGTCAAGGTAATCCCTGCAACGGGCAAAAACGGTGGAACACCACTGCGCCGCTTCCTCGGAAACACTGAGACCCGCTTCTTCTGATAGCGTAACAAACCGCAAAACACCCGCCTAGGAGCTACCTAGGCGGGTTTTTTATGTGACAAGCCAGATGGAAACTCAGTCCCTTACCATAAGCCAAACCGGTGTGCTTTTACTCAGCCTTCAATCAACATCTGATACACACCATATGCCTGTCGGAAACAGATCTTTCTCAACTTCGGAGACACACCCAATAACATTACGCCAGCGTTACGAACGACAATATTGGTGGTTCCGTTTAAATCGACAGTCTTATAAGTGTGTTGGCTGGTCATGACAATCGGTCGTATACCGATGACAAGGACTACAGTTATGGCACTTCGACCACGTCATACACACTAAGCAACGTTCAAGAACCAGGTGGCCGTCGCCGCTTCCGAGGAAACAACGAGACACGTTTCTTCCAATAAGTTGAGATACAAAAACGCCCTCTTCGGCAAGCGCCGAGGAGGGTGTTTTTTGCTTAAGGATTGGTGATTCCAACCGAAAGGTAATCATCCCCAACGAGAAAACTAGCCCCCTGCCTTCTTCGCCTCAAGAAATTCCCACCGCGCATAAACCTCGTCTACTCTTGCTTTTGCCAACGGAAGCTGCTTATCCCATATCTCTGCCAGCTTTGCAGCATCGGTTGCAACGGCATCGGATGCCATTAAAGCTTCGAGACGTCCAACTTCCGCCTCCGCCGCCGCGATTGCATCATCGATGTTCGAAAGCTCCCGTCTCTCGCTTGCCGTAAGCGCATTACGCTGTGCTGCTGGCTTTTCCACAGGCTTTGCCTCAGACTTCGTGCCCTGTACTTGCCGCTCCGTAAAGCGCTCCATAAACTGCACAAAGTCCGCATACTCCGTGACACTTCCAGCATCAAAGTGCAATACACGGTTTGACACCGCATCCATAAAGTAGCGGTCGTGCGTCACCAAAATCACACATCCAGGGAATGTCGACAGCGCTCCCTCAAGGACTTCAAGGCTGGCGAGATCGAGGTCATTTGTTGGTTCATCAACGATAAGGACATCTGCTACTACAGATGACAGCTTTGCTAGCAGCAGCCTGGCCTGCTCACCACCGGACAAAACTCCGACCAGACTGCCAAGCTGGTTTTCAGAAAATCCAAAGCGCTTAGCCCACGCCGTTACGTGCCATGAGTGTCCATCGTGATGAACCGTATCGCCATTTGGACAGAGCACATCCCGAACCGTCCCCTGCATATCCAGCTGTGCACGTGATTGGTCAAACCAAACCACCCGCAGCTTTTCCGCACGGACCAGCTCACCGGCATCGGCTTCAAGATCACCGACCAGCACGCGGATGAGTGTCGTCTTTCCAACACCGTTAGCCCCCACGAGACCGATTCGATCTCCGGGGCTCGCCACCAAATTCAAGCCGCTAAAGAGCTGCTTTCCACCAAGGGCTTTACTCAGTCCCTCAGCCCGGATAAGCTCCTTCGTCGAGCGCTGGCTGGCGGCAAATGCAGTCTGCTTGACGGTGTTCTTCGCGGCGATACGCTGCTCGATGGCCGCCAGGTCCGCCATCAGCTCATGGACATCCTGAATCCGCCCCTTTGCCTTTGTCGTTCTCGCCCGAGCCCCGCGTCGTAACCAGGCCAGCTCGCGCCGAGAGTCGCCGGCCATCGCATGCTGCTGCTTATCCAGCGATGCCATGTAGTTGGCGCGCGCTTCAAGGAAGTCTGAATACGCACCATCGACTTGGAGACACCCGTCCGCGTAAACCGGCCCAAGCTCAATAACCCGACTTGCCGTGTTCTCAAGAAAATAGCGGTCGTGGGTAATGGTGATGCTTGCAAAACTGGCACTTGCCAGCCAGTCCTCAAGCCACTGAACGGCCTCGAGATCCAGGTGGTTTGTCGGCTCATCCAACAACATCACATCCGGGTGCTGTATCCGTGCGGCCGCGAGCGCGAGTCTCTTTTTCCAGCCTCCTGATAGCGTTGCGACGACTTCACCACCAGCCGTAAAGCCACACATCGCCATCGCAATTGCGACTTCAGTCACGACATCGTCAACGCCTGCAGCCTGTGCAGCATCGGTAAGCACACTCTCAATCGTCGCGCCATCGGGAAATGTGTCATCCTGCGTGACGCGTAACACACGTGTCCCACGACGCATCGACAGCTCTCCTCCCGCCGGCTTTTCTTCACCTGTCAGAATCTTGAGCAGGGTAGACTTTCCGGTGCCATTGGGCCCGATAAGGCCGATGCGGTCGCCATCCTCGATTCCAAATGTAAGCGATGAAAAGAGCTGACGACCCGCGATGCGGTAGCTGAGGTCACGGACAGAAAGGAGCGTTGCCATAAGTCAACAGTGTACGTCTGGACAGACGCAACTTACAGTAAATGTACGGGATGATTCTTGATGCTACGGATGAAGCTGCGGCCAGCGCATCGCCAAAACGACCATTGTCGTACCAAAACCGGCCGCCGCATTAATGACAGGAAAGATTCGATAGTGATTAAAGGCTACCTTTTCGGATGCTCCACGTAGCAAACAGGATGCAATCATCCCCAAATAGGCAAACCCTAAAATCGCCGCCCAAATCACACCGAACAGCACATTTGAGAGCGTCACACCGAGAAGCACTGCGCTTCCAAGCCAACAAGCCCCGCAGTAAATGAGCGCTCCTCGGACACCAAGCCAGGTTGCTGTCGTTGCAAGATCCGCCTTTTTGTCGGCAGTGACATCCGGGACGGCGGAAAATGTGTGCATCGCCATACACCAAAGCCAGCTTGCTGCGATTGCGCTAACCGGTAACGCCGATGTCGGAGCCCAAATAGACGCAGCAATAAACCCGGGCATCGCGTAAAGGACATTGCTGACTGAATCGAAGACAGGTCGTGCTTTGAAACGTAGCGGTGGCACGCTGTACCCAATGCTTAGGACTAAAAAGATACCCATCAGACCCGCAGTCATCACTGATTGTCCAACCACGGAAACGACAAGCGCTCCAAAAGCGAGTCCACACGCAACAACCGTTGCCGCCCGCTGCTGTTTTTGCAAGCGGATTTCGTACGATCCTTTTTTGTCGTTATGGAGATCCGTGTCCGTGTCGGCGAGGTCATTGACTCCGTAGATCAGCACATTGGCCGCAAGGACAAACACGAGCAGATAGATCCAGAAGCGGGCAGAAATAAAGGTGGTATAGCTTGGAGCAGAGGCAAATGTCCCCAAAATGTATGGACCAACGGTGTACATCCAGAAGCGTGGCCGACTGATACGCACCAAATGCTTGATATCAGCGAGCAAACTCGACTTAACTTCGGACAAGGTAATCTCCAGCGGCGACCCACTTGTGGCTCGTCAGCGCATCGAGGCCGAGGGGCCCTCGCGCATGAATTTTCTGCGTTGAAACTGCGACCTCCGCGCCGAGGCCAAACTGCCCCCCATCATGGAAGCGCGTACTCGCATTGACGAAAACCGCCGGAGAATCGACTTCGCGAACAAAGCGCGCAATGGCATCCGAATCATCAGACAAAATGCCATCCGAGTGGCTGCCGTACTTGGCAATGTGATTAATGGCTGCATCGATGTCATCGACGACGACGACATTACACGTCAAGGATAGCCACTCGGTTGCAAAATCATCGTCTTTTGCTATAACAAACGGTATCCCCACCCCGGCTAATTCCACAGCAGCCACCCTATCGGCATGCAATGTGACGCCAGCATCGGAAAGCGATTTGCAGACACTCATTCCGATGTCTGCTAGCCTGGCTGTGTGAACAAGAACGGTGTCAAGGGCGTTGCACACCGATGTCCTTTGCGTCTTTGCATTCAGAATCACCGGAATGACGCGTTCGGATGTTACGGTTTTATCGATGTAGATGTGGCAAACACCAGCCCCACCGATAATAACAGGGACCGTTCCCTGCTGAAGGCACAGCTGTCCAAGCGCAGCCCCACCCCTTGGAATGATGACATCCACATATTTATCGGCGCAAATCAGCTCGTGTACACGCTCACGGGATACA
>JBEDDQ010000024.1:0-5951 GCA_041176185.1 Armatimonadota bacterium
GGTTCCTACGACCTTGGCAAATCCGGAAAACCCAGCCTGATCGTATTTGTCAGCTATCCAGCTGGCCCCATACGCATGGCTTAAGACCACGCCAAGCACCGCAAGTCCCCGAATGGCATCCAGAAGTGGTATCCATTCCCGTTGCCCTTTTTCTGCACTACCTGCTTGGTTCACATCACCCTAATACCCAGAACGTAACTCGGCTACTCGCTGATGCCAGAGAGCGGGCTGCTTCCAGACTTCCTGCTTGCACGTTTTTGGGAATAGCGCTCGAGGCGCTTCTCCAAGTTTTCCGAAAGAGACTGTGTCTGCTGCTGATACATCCGCGCATCCACCCGGCCTGTATCCACCAACAAAATAAGCACTGCCGGAATCCCAGCGACCAGAGCGAAGATCCCCGAACTCCGGAGTGCAAATGCGATTGACCGGGAAACGCTACCCCGATGCTGAAGCAAGCCATGCACAAGCCCGCCGAAACAGACCATCCCTGGAAGGACTGCGCCCGTAATGGCTGCTACAGCCGTAATGATCGACCCATTCATCCGCTTGAGCGCCTCGGAGTCCTCGCCGGCAGTAGGAGAGAAGCCTATAAACACCCCCCACTCGTTCGCAACACTCCCCGGTGTCGCCACAAACTCAATCACCACGGCGTTGGCAAACCACATCAGAAGCGAGCCAGCCCCAAACATCGCAAGCGCCGGGCCCAAGGCAAGACGACCACCATCCCGCAACCGCGCTACACGAATGACACCCGATGCAATCGCGCCAAACATCAACAACCAGAAAACATTCAACCCAACAATTAGAGTCCCGCCGAGACGAATGATCAGCCCCTTGATGGCCCCATACATCTCATCCCACATCACCTCAAAGCTGTCATTCAACCGATGGCGTGCATCCGTAAGCCGCAGCTGCTCCGCAAGCGCAGTGCGACCCTCAGTGACATTTCCCTGGCTGGCTGCAAACTGCGCATAACGCATCATATTCGCACGCGTTGCTTCATCACGGAGGCGCTCTCGCTCAATGTCATCCGCTTCGGTTGAACCCTCGACCGTTTTAGCTTTTATCGGCGCTTCGCCACGAACACGGCCCGTCGCAATCGAATGCATCGCTGCGCCCACCAGAGACCCAATATCCGATGTACTTTCCAGCGATATCCGCATCCCAATCCGGCGGAGCGCACTTCGGATTTGCAGCGCATCCCGGTTGCGCCCTTGCTTCTCCAGCGTAATCGCCATCCCAACAAATGCCCGGGAACTCCCACGCAGCAATGCATAGTGAGGAAAGAGAATCATGTTCTGGCGAAGGACCTCGCCCAAGTAGCCCTGATTGCCAAAGCGGTAATTGGCGTATGCGCGATGCATCCGGACTTCCTCCGGGATATATTCCCGCCAGACAGGCTTAGCAGCAGCCCGGTCTAGGGCCTTGAGTGCAAGGGCATCTTCATGCAATGCCAAATGGACGCTTGCTGCCATCAGCGGCCAAAGCATATTCTCCGGGTCTGCGCGCTCGCCGCGAGCGGTATCCTCGCGCATTCGCTGTACCGCATCCGGATGTGATTTCTGAACAACAGGCTTCATCGCTAGCGGCTTGCCATTCGCATCGACTAAAGGGCTTGCAATTGCTTCGAGCTCAGGACGATCGAAGCGAAAAGAGCCCTGCGTGCCTTTGCGAACCGCGAGCGCAAGGAGGGCCATATCCGCAGGAGCCTCGCGGGAAAGATTGCTCAGTCCCTCCCAAACCGGGTTTATGGGACGGAGTGTTCCAGCAGCACCAAAGTTGTTCGCGGGGACAGGGTAAACCGTGAATGCAGCTGCCCGAATTCCAGGCGACAAGGTTCGATCGCGGGTCAGCTTTCGTAAGTTGTCGATGTCGCGCTCATTACGGTTGGTATCGGAGTTAATATTCCGAAAGGATGCGATGATATGCAGCGTCCGTGTGACCGGGCTGCGTATTTGTGGCTGCAAAGTGATTATCGCCATCAGCGCCACGCTTACCAGACACACGATTGTCGCTAATGGGAATCGCTGGATAGGGGATGCCTTAGTGACGCCTACGGTGTCCAGATTGCCATCATGTAATGACACATCTCCTCCGTGAAGCTTCTGCTCGGATGCCAGGTAGGCACTTAATGTCTCATCCCTGCCGGATGTCTGATTTCGCTGTTGCATCGGTTGTCCAGCATACAGTGTCAGCGCCGTTGTAGATGGGCATGCATCCGAACCATGCGACGTTTTTGCACCGTCGGGGACTGCCTGCGGGGGGTGCGCCTCCTGGACATCGTTCGTATGGATGGTTTGACGCACACCGGCTGGGTTACATTGGCGTATTCAGCCGCCAGAAACACCATTTCCATTGCAGGCAGCGCACAAAAATGCATCCAGTGCTGGGTCGCATGCACATCGATGTGGGCCCGTTGCCTGGGCTTTTGCTTATCCATTTGCACCCGATTCTATGGATGTTTGCAAATGGCGACCATTATCAATTGTGACAATTTAGGAACCATTTTCGCTGTTTAGGTCTGAACCGTGTGACACGGTCCAACAAGGCTCCGCCTAGCCTTGTCTGTAACCATGTTTGCTATGTCAATCAGAAATGAGCTCTGACCAGCTGGATGCGGTGCGCATATTGCTCATCTACTGAACCAGGTGTTCGAGAGTGGCACTTTCGATCCGTTCACGCAAATCCCTGGGAATCGGTCCGTAGACACGCTCTGCTCCGCTGATGAATAATTTGACTTGGCCCTGCTCATGGCCGCGGCGGAGAAAGTACTGGGCCACACTAGATTGTTCTAACAATGGTAAATCCCTCCCAACAATGTATCCCGCCTGATTTTCAGTTTGGTATCGGCTCACTGTAACAGGCTGAATCATTCACTATCAGATTGGTATTGTCACGCACGTTCACAAGGCTCCGCCTAGCCTTGCGTTTGTTTACGGTTTCCAGATTAGTCGGAAATCAGCTCTGACCAGCTGGATGCGGTGCGCATTTTAAGCATCCACTGGACTAAGTGTTCCAAGGACGCGGCTTCGATTTTGGGACGCAAACTTCCAGGGACCGGTCCATAGATCCGCTCAGCTCCGGTAACGAATAGTTTGACTTGGCCCTCGTCAATGCCCTTCTCATGCCCCTTCTCATGCCCACGGCGGAGAAAGTACTGGGCTACGCTAGACTGTTCTAACAATGGTAAATCCCTCCCAACAATGTATCCCGCCTGATTTTCATTAAACCGCAAGCCGGCAAGGAAGGCACCACTACTCCGTACCTTCTCGCGCGTCTCCTCATCCTGAATCGTGTCGATACAGGAACTAATCAACTGACGCACCTCACCGATGTGGTAATCGGTAAATCGGGACAAGACCCCTGCCGCAACAAGGCTTGACTCTGGAACCAAAAATCTCTCCAGTGGCTCCTCCCAGAGGCGGCAGACTCTATAGTCAAACTGTATGTACTGACCAAGAAAGGGCAACTTTTCAGTGAAGATTCCACTCAATACCGGGCTGTCGGCTTCCGTATTCAACAGTATGACACAGGACAACGCTGGAATCCTGTGACGTAGCAAGATGTCGGCGTTGTAACGCAGCAGCCTGCCCGGCATCTGGAAACCATCGTGACCAGCCTGAAATTCGATGTGAATGAGAAAGCGTTCCGTGCCAAGCCCAACATTCATGAGGCGGTCAACAACGCGCTGCGTTTCATGGAGACTTGTATCGACCGAGTGTGCATCTATAATCGAGAGATTCGACACAAATCGGGCCCAGCCCAACGGGTCGATGTCAATCAACGCCTTAAAAGTTGAGTCGAAACTCACTATGTTTCTCCAAATGTGAATTTCAGAGATTTAAAGCCTCTGATACTTCACCTAACGTAGAAAAAACGCTCAGATTACAAAAGTGACGAAAATTCCGGCTCCCCTACATCTCCATCGTCAGCTGCTTGACGCCCGCTTTCTCTTCTTTTGAAATCCGTGCAGGTGGGGGATGACCCTTCGCACCACTCGCCCGCTTAATGCCATCCGGAGTCTGGAGATACGCCCACGCATCCCGGGAAATCTTCGAAAACTCCCGCCGCGCCCGGCGCACCGCCGCATTCCTATCGATCATCGGTAATGGGTAATCCACCCCAAGCACAACCCCAGACTTCGCGATGTCACTCGCCGACATCCGCCACGGAGCCGCCTTCTGCGGCATCGGTATCGCACGCAGCTCCGGCACATACTTGTCAATAAATAAGCCCTCAGGGTCGAACTTCTCCGCCTGCAACACTGGGTCGTAAAACCGATTCGCATGCCAGCCGACCGTCCCCGCCTGCATCTGCCACTGCTGATGATTAATGCCCGTATCAAAGTCAATCAGGCAACGCTGAAACCACTCCGCACCCGGCTGCCACGGCTGCCAAAGCAGATACGTGAGAAAACTCGCGACCATCGCCCGCATCCGGAAATTCAAAAATCCCGTCTGCTTCAGTGCCCGCATACATGCATCCACCATCGGGAAACCCGTCTGGCCCTCTGTCCAACGCGCAAACATCTCGGCATCCAAATCCTGACGGATACTGTCGTACACGGGGTTGATGTTTTCGAATTGCGCATCCGGGAAATCGCGCAGCTTCTGCGTAAAATGGTCGTGCCAAACCAGCCGCGAATGCCAATGCGAACGTCCCTTGCACCCCGGGTTCGCCTCCTGCATTTTCCAGCTCGCCTGCACCACGGTCCGCAGCGAAATACACCCAAAGCTCAGCGGCGCACTCAGCCGGCTCGTCGCCCCGCGCTCACAAAAATAGGGACGGCTCACATTCCGTCCATACGAACCGACCCCTCCGTAGACCGTTTCGCCCTTGCTCCACGTAGCGAGACGCCGCCGCGCCCAGCGCTCACCCCCGGGCGTCGCATGCGTCGCCGAACCGGATGCAAGCCCAAGGTCCTCCTGCCTAAAGATAGGTAGCGACTCGATACCGGTAACCGATGAAATGACATCCGGTGGAAGGCAAAGCGGCTCACGCATCCGCTTCTCCCAGCGCCCCGGCCACCCGACACGCGAGCCACTGCCAGTAAAAACGCCGTTGTCGCCAATCGGGAAACACTCGGCGATGCTACCGATTCTGCCTGCAAGGGCATCATCCCGCTCACGCCCATACTTTCGATCCGTATCCTCATGGAAGTAAATCTGCGTCGCGCCAGTCTCCCGGCACAAACGAACCAGCTCTTCATGCGGAGTACCGTGACGTAAAACAAGCTGGCAATGCCTTCGCGCATAGGCATTCCGGAGGTCTGAGAGGCTTTCAAACATATAGCGGACGCGGTCCATGGATGTCAGGGGATGCTTCAAAATCGCATCATCTAGGATGAAAACCGGGATCACCCGGGCGCAATTATCAAGCGCCGCGGCAAGCGCCCGGTGGTCATGAATGCGCAGGTCGCGCCGATGCCAGACGATGGCGATGCTCTCCACGTGAGGTTATGGCATATCGTCAGGCTGTGCGTCAAATGGTAATTAAGAGAATGACCAAGCCATTTATCCCGACGGCAGAGTATGCCGCCCGCCGCCAGGCACTCCTCTCCGAGCTCGGAGGCGCCGCCGCTGTTGTTTTCGCTGGGGATGGCCATGCGCCGCTCAAGGGCCGCTGGTTCCCGGATCGCAACTTTTACTACCTCACCGGCATCGCGGATGAACCCGGTGCTGCTGTCTTATTCGATCCATCCGCCGAAGACCCAAAGAAGCAAATCACGCTGTTTTTGCGTCCGGTGAATCCGGAAGTCGACCGCTGGGATGGCTACCGGGATGAAATATCCACCCACCTCAAGGCATCCACTGGGTTTTCCCACATCATGCGAAACGGCTCGCTCGCAGCTGTCCTGACCCAGGCGGCCCGTCGGACCAAGCGCCTTGCGTGTTTACATCCGTTCACGACCTACCCAGCACCGGTCTCGGCAGACCTCGCGGCCTTCCGCC
>JBEDDQ010000025.1:0-3730 GCA_041176185.1 Armatimonadota bacterium
TGGCGATGTGTCCGCCGCTTTGGTTCCGCGTTATGAATGTGCGCGTTCCAGTTGAAATGCGGGCTGAATCCTAAACGCGTTCGAGCTTTACGAGAGGCTGATCACCGGAGTCGTACTGCGCAACGTAAAGGTCGCCGGCATCCGTTAGCAACGCATCGTGCGGATGTCGAAACGGCGTGTCGTCTCTGGTTACCAGAGTGGCCTTCCCACCAACATTTGTGAGCGTTGCTCCAACTGCCCCAATCGGTTTCAAACGCTTGTCATGGAATGTCACGGATCCGGGTGCTTTGAAGTCCTGTGGCCATTTGCCGCCGATGTGCGCGACAACCCAGCGACCATCTTCTACCGGTCGGAGCATCCGTGGATCCGAGCCATCCAGCGGTACGCTGCCTAAAATCTGGCCATCCCAGGACCAGGTCACAATACTCCGCTGGTCACTCATCGCCACGTGGAACTGCTTCCCATTCGCTTGGTAGACATCATGATGCCCCGCATGTGGTCCCCAGTGCGGAACACCGCCGGCATTGCCACCGTACATTTTTGAAAATGAGCCAGCAGCCGTATATTCGAGGAAGAAGTCACGGCCATAGCCATCCAGGATCACAATGCGGCCATCCGGATGATGCACCGTCCAGCTCGGGTGGTACTCACTGACATTTCCGTAGCCATCGGCTTTGAGTGCGGTCTTTGGAAATGGATACTCCGCAAGAACATCCCCGAACAATGTCATCTTTATCGCCCGGTGGCTGTCGAGACATGTGGCGAATAACACATCCCGGCCAGCTTCACGGATCAACGAGAGCCCATGTGCTTTCGCGAGACCAAGCTGCTTTGCGAGCTGCACTTTTCCAGACTGTGGGTCGATGAGAATCAGCTGCACATCCGGGCCATCGTTTACGAAGGCTAGATACCCACAAGATGTCATCGTGATGCCATGGCCATTTCCGATACGCAGACCGGCGGGTTTAAACCAGTTTGGAACGACTCTGAAGCGGTACTTTCCCGCTCCATGGATGGTGTTTTGTAACATCGTTGCCTACCTACCCGCGATGACAGCAGGACTACGGGCACCGTTTTTACCAACGCAGCGAATTCCGAATACGTAGTCATCCTTAGAGAAAGGGACCTTCGCTTCGGTCGCGGATTGTTTGTTGATGGGAATAGTCTTCTCCCATTCCGCCTTTGTGGAGCGTCGTACAAGGATTTCATAGCCGATAGCATCCGGGTTTGCCCGCCACTTAATGGTCGTCATCGGTGCAAGGTCTGTCACCAATGTGACGGCTGTTGGCGACAATGGTGCGTGGCTTATATCCGTGACCCACGCGGCGGCGAGGCGGGCGACATTTGTGAGATAGACAAAGTCGACGTATTCGGGCTTGTCACCGTAATCGACTCCTGCTTCGGTGCGGAGATCCTGATGCTGATGCGTCCAATCCTCATTTGGTTCGGTAAAGCGGACCGCGGCAAAACCGGCTGCGTGAAATGGCGAATGGTCCCCACCCCGTCCAAAGCGGTCCTGGCGGTAAACGATTTCGGTTCGGAAGCCCTTTATGTAGCGCTTGGCGACATCGGCGACGGAGCGAGCCAGCGTTCTGCTTGGCGAATCGGCATCGAGGCCGGTGGTGCGCCGGCGGGTAGCAGCTACGCTGGTCTCTCCGGGGGTGTCTCCACCTGAGAAGATACGGATGTAATCTGTGCGCTTCTTGCCATCGGCGCCGGTAGAGTTGCCAACGATGTCGTAGGTTGCCATCGCGACTACGGTTTCCCCCTTGGCGACTAGTGAATCCGCTAGGTGCTTGGCACCGAGGAGGCCTTGTTCTTCACCCGTAAGCGCAGCGAAGATGATACCAACGTCGGGCTTGCTCGTTGCGAGGATTCTGGCGACTTCGATGGTGACTGCGACGCCGGATGCATCATCGTTAGCACCGGGTGCATTACTGGTGGAATCCATGACATCGGTCACACGGGAGTCATAATGCCCACTGATGACAACCCAGTGGTTTGGGTACTTGGAGCCTGGGATTTTGGCGTAGACATTAGAAATGGTGGAAGGTTTATCAACGCGCTGCCCCTTTGGTTCCAGCCACGTATCTCTTTCGACACGCAGGTTACCGCCGTAGCTTTGCAGGCGCCGCACCAGCCAGTCCGCTGCGGCATCCACTCCGCGCGCGCCGGACAACGTATGCCGCGTAGGGAACGCACAGAGTCCCATAATCGTCTGACGAAGCTGTTCTGTGGAAACACTCCGGCTGGCTTTTTCGACCGCGCCGCACTTTGGAAATCCAGTCATGCGGCTATCTTACCCGTCGGAATAGTGGCTTAGTTTCAAGAATCCACCATCAACGAAACCTCACTCTTCCACTTCCACAGTTCATAAACCGCTGGATACACCAGCAGCTCAAGCAGGAAGCTTGTGAAGATCCCACCGACCATCGGTGCCGCAATCCGCTGCATCACATCCGAACCTGCCCCAGTCGACCAGAGCACGGGAACGAGCCCCATGAACATCGTCATCACCGTCATAAACTTCGGACGGATACGCCGCGCAGCACCTGCGACAACGGCTTCACGCAGGGCATCTCGGCTGGTAAGGCGCCCCTCTTTCTTCGCCTTGTTATACGCAAGATCCAGATAGAGCAGCATAAACACACCCGTCTCGGCATCAACGCCCATAAGGGCAATCAGACCGACCCAGACGGCAATACTCATATTGAAGCCAAGGGTATACACAAGCCAAATCGCACCAATCGCAGAAAATGGAACCGCGAGCAACACAATCATGGTCTTCTGAATGGACTTGAGGTTGACATAGAGAAGGATACAGATGAGCGCCAGGGTGATTGGAACAACCAGCGTCAATCTCTGCGCAACGCGCTGCATATTTTCATACTGACCGGACCAGAGCACCGTCGCGCCGACCGGGAGATTTAGCTCAGCCGCAAGGACACGCTTGCCTTCATCCACAAACGACTGTGGATCACGGCCATCCAAGTCGACATAGACGTAGCCGGTCAACATCCCGTCTTCGTCACGAATCATCGCCGGGCCGCTCACGATCCGAACAGCCGCGACATCAGCGACAGAAACGGCACGCTTACCATCCATGTCGGTGACGATTAGCTGCGAAATCGCCTCGATGTCACTCCGGTACGCGGACTTTACACGGACATTTACGGGATAGCGATTACGGCCATCCACAACCGTAGTGACCTCTTCCCCGCCAATCGCATTTGCGACGACCATTTGGGCATCATCGATGGTCAGGCCATAGCGGGCGAGCTTTGCGCGATTCCATACGATGTCGATGTAATAGCCTGCAGCTGTCCGCTCTGCGAAGACGCTCCGGGCGCCTCGGATACCCGAGAGGTGGTCTTCAACCTGAGCGGCGATTGCATCGACTTCGTCCGTGGTCTTGCCAGTAACCTTGAGGCCAACCGGTGTCCGAATACCCGTCGTGAGCATGTCGATACGGGCCTTGATCGGCATCGTCCAGCCATTGGCAAGACCCGGAACACGTACCGCGGCGTTCATTTCACGCTCTAGTTCTTTGATGGAAATCGTATCCGGCGTGATTCTGCGAAGCAGAGGCTTTGTGAACTCCGGAGCCCACTTCGAATACCACGTCGGGACCTTGCGCCATTCTTCACGTGGCTTCAGGACGATAACCGTTTCGAGCATCGACAGCGGAGCCGGGTCTGTGCTGGAATCTGAGCGCCCAGCCTTTCCGAGC
>JBEDDQ010000026.1:0-5680 GCA_041176185.1 Armatimonadota bacterium
CGGGAGTTGTGGGCTTGCTGGCCCGCGTAGCCATCCATGAATCAAGGCTGCAAACAAGGCACTCGATGACATCAGCTGCCAGGGCGTGACGACTGCGGATGTCAGCCAAAAGCTAACCGGGACGTCCATGGTTATGGACATCGGGCGCAGAAAAGCCTCGCGGAGGTCACTTCGCACCCATGCACCATCCACACGGAGCAACAGCAAGGTGGCCAAAAGAAAGATCATGCGGAGCATGACCGATACGACCTTGTTGATGCGGGCCAGGCGAATCATTTGTGGATCCGTCGCCAAATATATCGGCCGGCCGTTTGCATCGAAGCCGCTAATCTGCCGCGATGCGGCATAACCTTCCACCGCATGTCGTCTTAGCTTTTCAGCAGCGGCCTTTTTTGCCTGGATATCCCAGAACCAGCCGAGTCCGATCAACGCAACGAGTCCAACACCACCGGCAATCAAGAGAATCGGAAGCGGGAGCTCTTCGCTGACTTCCCCCGTTGGCTCGTAGCCTTTGATTCTCCCGACAAAGGTGTATTTCCTATTTCCAGCGGTGCCCACCAGCGTTGCCTTCTCACCAGCCATCCGAAGGTCCCACTGATTAACAGAGAGTTCTGACTTCCGAGCCAGTGTGAAGAGTAAATGCGATGGCTGCCCGGTAGCCCCGGACAAATCAAGTGTCCCGGGACTCATCGACTGGTCAAGCGCATACTGAGACAAAGGTCCAAAGAGCTCCGTCACCTCAGGGGTTGCATCCACCAGCGCGAGCTGTCCGATGTAGATGGTCAACACACCCTGGGGACTTGCAAATCCCGTAAGTTCAAAGACCAGTGAAAGTGGTCGGGCGTCATTCCCTGTTCGAGTGGATGCGCCATCAAATTGGATTGCAAATCGGTCAATCGCAGCTGTCATCCGAGCAGGCGCGCACAAGCTCACCAGCAGCGTGATGAGGATAAGAAGTGGACGTAGTGGCTTTAGGAATTGCAAGTGCATGGATGAGCTGGGACGGAGGGGGAACCGCTCCAAACAAGCTTTCTGGAAACAGACATCCGTCCCTGGTTCATCATCCGTAATAGGATGCCAATTGACACGCACTTACCGTTCTAAAGATTTGTAAACTTTTGTCTAAACACCCGAAATGGTTGAAACTTCATTCAAAGACCAATAGATTTGGATGCTTTGACCCACGCGAAGAGCTGCACTTTCAGCGCTTTTTTGCATCCAAATGCAAGCGTGTCACCAGCTGCAGTGCATCCATGGGGGACAAGCGGTTAGGATCAATCGCCTGCAGCTCTTCAACCACCGGGTGGATCGCAGCTTCAAAAAGAGTCATTTGCATGGTCGCCGCCGTCGTCTCAATGCGCGGGGCTCCCCCCGCCTTCTCCAGCTGCATCAAGATTCGCTTTGCACGCTCAACCACCGTTGGAGGCAAACCTGCCATCCGGGCAACTTGCACGCCATACGACTTATCCGTCCCACCAGGGAGAACTTTGCGCAGCCACAAAATGCGGTCATCGGTTTCGCGAACGGCAATCCGATAGTTTCGGACATTTGGCCGCTGCTTTTCGAGGTCATTCAATAAATGGTAATGCGTCGCGAACAATGTCTTAGCACCAAGCTCACTCAGGTGCTCGGCTACCGCCCACGCGATGCTAAGGCCATCGTATGTGGATGTCCCACGCCCGATTTCATCCAAAATCACTAGGCTGCGCTCCGTGGCATGGTTGAGAATTTCAGCCGTCTCAGTCATCTCAACCATAAACGTGGATTGACCACTGGACAGGTCATCGTGTGCGCCGACGCGCGTAAAGATGCGGTCCACAATTCCAATATGTGCAGAATCGGCAGGAACAAATGAACCAATCTGTGCAAGGAGCACAATCAGTGCAACCTGCCTGAGGACGGTGGACTTACCTGCGGCATTGGGACCAGTGATGACATGGACGGTTTGCTCGGTATCGAGAATGGTGTCATTCGGGATGAACCTTTGGATCCCACCGGCGAGCTTTTCAACCACCGGGTGGCGCCCGGCAGAGATAGAAATGACATCGCCATCATCCACAACCGGACGGCACCAGCGGTTGTTGACGGCAAGCTCCGCAAGTGCTGCTGCGACATCAAGCTGTGCCACAACGCGCGCCCGGTCAAGCACACTTCCGGCCCAGTCACGCGCAATCATCTCGCGCAAGGCGATAAACAGCTCACCCTCCCTGGCAATCTGCCGGTCCTGAGCCCCCATCACCTTTGCTTCCATCTCCTTCAGCTCAGGCGTGAAGTAACGCTCGCCCGCTGCTGTGGTCTGCTTGCGGATGTAATTCTCCGGGACGAGTTCCAGCTGTGAACGTGGGACTTCGAGGTAATAGCCGAAAACACTTGTGTAGCCGACTTTGAGATTCTTGATGCCGGTGCGTTCCCGCTCGGATGTCTCAAGCTCGGCAATCCACGCGGCACCACCTTGGCGAAGCGAACGAAGTTCATCAAGCTCGGAATCGAAGCCAGGCTTGAAGATCCCGCCATCGCGAACCAAGAGGGGAGGCTCATCCACGATTGCATTGTCGATGTCATCCGCGAGCGTCCCGACCGGATGTAGTTGCGCGACAAGGACATCGATCGCCGGGTCTGCAACCTGCGCAGCCACCGCCGTCAGTGCATCGAGTTTTTTGAGACTGGTTCCGAGTGCCTTAATGTCGCGTGGACTTGCGACTCCTGTACAAATGCGCGCTACGAGGCGTTCGAGGTCGCCGATTTCGCGCAATGTGTCGCGGAGCTCGGCGCGTGGCAGACTGGCATTGCAAAATGCGGCGATGCCTTCCTGTCGCTCAGTGATGGCACCAACGGACAAGAGTGGCGCATCCAGCCAGCGACGAAGGAGGCGCCCGCCCATCGCCGTGCGTGTCTGATCAATCACTGCAAGCAGCGACTTCCCTTTTGCCTGATCAAGGAGGCCCGCGGTGAGCTCAAGGTTCCGACGCGTGGATGCATCGAGAGTCATCGTGTCGTCAATCGACCAAATGGCAAGTGTCCGGATATGCGGAACAGCCCCCTGCTGGGTTTCCTCAACATAGTCAAGCAGCGTGGCGGCCGCTTCGACACCGGTGCTGTAGTGATCACAGCCAAAGCCGCGCAGGGTTGTGACGCCAAAGTGTCTCAGAAGGTCTTCCCGTGGCGTCTTTGGGAGCTTGCGCGTGGCGATACGCGTTAGCGTCGCTGGGCACCTTGCTGCGATAGCATCCGCGAGGGCATCCTGATCTTCAGGAACCAGACATTCTGCGGGTGCAATGCGGGCAACCTCGGCCGCGATGGCCTCTTCTGTAGCGCCAGCCGGAAGCTCACAGACCAGGAACTCGCCGGTAGAGACATCGACAACCCCGATGCCAGCAATAGGCGTCCGCAAAATGGCCGCGACGAGGAAGTTGTTTGAACGGGCATCGAGGAGCGCATCTTCGACGAGCGTGCCCGGCGTAACAACACGTGTAATCGCGCGGCGAACGAGGCCTTTTGCCTGTTTTGGGTCTTCAATCTGGTCGCAAATGGCGACTTTGTGTCCCTGTTGGACGAGGCGTGCGAGATAGCGGTCGAGGGCATGGTAGGGAACACCCGCCATCGGCAAGCGCTCTTCCATGCCGTTAACATCACGGCCAGTCAGCGTAATCTCCAGCGCTTCTGCAATGCGGGTGGCATCTTCTCCATAGGCTTCAAAAAAATCGCCGACCCGTATCAGGAGGATTACACCGGGGCGTTCTGCCTTGAGCTCCATGTACTGCCGCAGCATCGGGGAGAGCTTTTCAATCGGGATTTCTGCCATATGCGGTAGTGTAGGGTACGCATCGGCGGTCTGCGAGACTGTCACGGCGGGAAGCAGGATCGCGCTATGGCTGTTGGATCTGAAATGTATCGTCTGCAACCGATTGCGGTTGGTTCACCCGTACCGGATGTCTCTCTCCCAGACATGGCGACATCGATGGTTCATTCGCTTTCTGACTGTTACAGCGACCACGGCCTCCTCCTGATTCTCGTGCGCCATTGGAATTGTATTTTCTGTCGTGGTCAGCTGACTGAGCTGCATACGCTCCTGCCATTACTGGAACAAAAGACTCGCGTGGTGGTGGTCATGCCACATCGAGCAGAGTATCTACGTTCCAGACTAACTGGTCGCTATTGTCTCTCGTGCACCGTGCTGTGTGATCCGGAATACACGCTGTACCGGGCGCTTGGATATGGCCATATGCGCGCATCGGAAGCGATTTCGCCAAAGGCCATTATGGATGGAGCAAAGCTGTTCTTTGGCGGGCACATCGTGGGAATGCCAGATGGTGATGTTGAACAGCTTCCTGGCGTGGTTGCAATCCGCGCATCCGGACTGGTGGCGGCACGCCATCAACATGCATTTGCGAGTGATTATCTGACATCCGATGAGCTTCTCGAGTTCGCTGGCCTCGCAGGGAGTTAGACCTGCTGGGGTAAATCGCACAAAGGACGTTCGGCCTGCGTGCTAAAATCAGTGTATGTCATACATCGTCAGTGTTGGAATGGAGTGCCATGCGGAGCTGCTGACTCACAGCAAGATGTTCTGCGGGTGTGAGAATGCCTTTGGCGGCGAGCCAAACACGCGCTGCTGTCCGGTTTGTCTGGGCCTGCCGGGTGCGCTTCCCGTGTTTAACAAGGAAGCCGTAAAGCATGTCTTGCGGACATCCCTGGCGCTCGGCTGCACCATTTCCCGCCGCACGATTTTCCATCGAAAGAACTACTTCTACCCTGACTTGCCGAAGGGGTATCAGATCAGCCAGTATGGGCAGACCCCTATTGGCATCGATGGCTTCCTCGAAATCGAAACGCCTGAAGGTGACCTGAAGAAGATCAATATCACCCGCGTTCACCTCGAGGAGGATACGGGTAAGTCCCTCCACTCCGATGGACTTGGCTACTCTGTGGTGGACTACAACCGAAGCTCTGTCCCTCTGATGGAAATCGTGACAGCATTTCCACCCGATATCGCAAGCGGCGAAGAAGCGCGCCAATATGCGGAGAACCTGCGTCTCGTGTTGCTGTACCTTGGCGTCTCGGATGGCAAGATGGAGCAAGGTTCACTGCGAGCCGAGCCGAACCCGAGTATTCGTAAGGAAGGCTCCGAGACCTACGGGACAAAGACAGAGCTTAAGAACCTGAACTCCTTCCGTGCGGTCCAGCTTGGCGTTGAGTATGAGGCCCGCCGACAGGAGGCTGAGCTTGAGGCTGGCAAGCAGGTTTTACAGGCAACGTATGGCTGGGATGCTGAGAAGGGCGTGACCGTCCTGCAGCGCCTTAAGGAAGGCGAGCAGGAGTATCGCTACTTCCCTGAGCCGGACTTGATTCCGATCGAATTTACGGAAGAAGAAATTGCTGAGGCATTAGCAAGCCTTCCAGAGCTCCCACTTGCGAAGAAGCGGCGCCTCATTGCCGATTACGGTGTGTCGCAGGGGGATGCTCTTCAGCTGATTCAGGATCAGGCGCTGGCAAACTACTTTGAAGCCGCAGCAACCGGTGCAAAGGATGCAAAGGGCGTTGCAAACTGGATTCTTGGCGATGTTGCCCGCCTTTCCAATGCAGCGAATATCGCACCGTATGCAAGCAAGATTACGCCAGAGCTGCTGCGCGGCCTCGTGGATGCGATTTCTGCCGGGACAATCACCGGAAAGATTGCCAA
>JBEDDQ010000027.1:0-3605 GCA_041176185.1 Armatimonadota bacterium
CTGAAATTGCCTGGCCGCTGAGTGATGACCGTAGCCGCGATGTCCTGTTGCACAAGTGGCGTAAGTCAGTTGTAGATGCCTTTGCTGAGCTTGGTGCACAACCCGTCGTCGTGATTTCCGAACGGGTTGTAAAACTCGACACAACCCTGATCAAAATTGACTACCTTGAATGTCTTCGCATCGGTAATGTCATTCTCAACTCTTTAAGCGCCGCTGAAACGCTGCAAGCTACGCTCGAATTCGATGACCTTGCGACCGACCAGGATCTGATCGCAGGGCATCCCGAAGCTTTTGAGACCCAGCGGGCAGCCTTTGATGCACTACGCATCCAATGTCTTGAACGTGGCTGGCGAGCTGCGATTACCTGCGGCGATGATACGAGTGCGGAACGCTTCTCCGATCGCCTCCGGGCGCTTGGCTTTACGGGCACTCTGATTGCCGAACCGGAAACCGATGAGTTTGTTCTCCGAAAGGGCTCCAAGCCACGCGACTTTTCCCGCGGAATCGCGGCAGCCCTTCTTATTGGGCTCATCAGTGCACCGATCATCCTAGGTAAATTAAGCCAGCCGCCTCCAGCGCGACGGATATCAGGCAACTTAATCCCGGATCAGGCTCCAACATACATCGGGCGCTTTATCCAATACGAATACAAACCCAAACCCGAAGATAATGTCACCCTTTCGGAAGCCGTCGCGAGCGTGCAGGTCCCTGGCGGTGGTGCAGTAACGACAGGTGTCGTGCGGTACAAAAATATGGAACAGCAAATCCTGACCGTACGCACATCCCGTAACCGTAAGCTGCTTTGGTCAACGTTGACGCCCCGCGCCAATGGTATTCAGTTCTTCCCGGAACACATCGTCAGTGACAAGTTCGGAAACATTTTCGTTGGTGCGCACATTCAGATTCTGAAATCCAACGCAATCGGTAAACGCCCCGGGATATATCCAGCGCTCATAAAGTACGGCTCGGATGGAAAAATCATCTCCTCATCGATTGCCCGTACAGCAGAAGATAACGAGACGCATCGCATCGTATCCATCGACCAGGTTCAACCTTTAAAACCTGCACCCGATGGCCCAAGACCTGGTCGATATCTCGCTCTTCTAAAATACAGTCCGGAAGGCAAGCTGCTATCGACATCGATTTCGGGTAAGCCAGAGGACAAAATCCTCCACCTGATTCGCGTCGTCAGTGACATGCAAGGTGGAGCCTGGTTGTTTACCACTGGCAAATCTGGCGCGTCCTCGATAACCATTCGTGCGATGCACCTGAAACCATCCGGCGAACTTGATGATGAAGTCAGGGTCAGCAAGAGAATTGCCCAGCTGACCTCTGTCACGCAAGGTCCAAAGGGTGAAAATTACCTGGTCAGCACGGTCTACAACCGCAACACTGCCGGGAATACATCCGACTGGCAGGTTCAGCGCCTCTCTAAAGATGGCAAGCTCGAGTGGACGAGAACGATTGATGGTCCGGCGCATAGAGACGACTTTTTTAGTGATGGAGCCTTGGCCACGAACGGAGATTTTCTGGTTTATGGTCCACTCGCGACAACAACACTGGATGGTGTTATCCGAAACATTCCATCGGTAATCCGTCTGGATGCCGGAAATGGCCGCATCAAGAAGCTGGAGCAGACGCAGACGCACTTCCTAAACACACGTGTCATGCTATCCCCAGTACCAATGCTTGATATGTATGTGCTTGGTAGCTACGACATGGCACAAGAGGGCTCGAACTCGGTCTACTTCTATCGCTCCCGGCCATCGGATGACTTTTCGTCATTGTCAATGATTGTAGGGCTACCTAAAAAGATGAAAGCCAAGCGAATCGTCTCGATGTACTATCGCGGGTCAATTGCATCGTTTAGTGCGTTGCTGCAACCGCTTGAGAGCCCAGGACAACGCCTCGCTTTGATCTACGTGAACAAGTACAGCGGAACTGACATCACAACGGGCATCCTAACGACAGACAAACCTGTGCACTACAACCAGTCAGATGCAAACATCGTCGCAGGACGCTTTGGTAAAAACTACACCATTTTTGACTTCACTGGCCTCAAATAGCAAGCCATCAGTCTTACTAAATACACGTGCTACAACACCCTATTCGAAACCACCGATAGCTGCCGTTTTGTGCCGGGTCAAACGATAAAGGTGACGCCGTTTGACCTACGATGTCGCGACCAGTTCGTGGGTCACACTTACACGTAAATTGGCAAAGGCTTTGTCCGCCTCACGGAATGGAAGCCCATCCGCACGGAAGGATCCTGTAAACGAAACTCCATCCAGACACGACTCAGCGACCGGAGCCCCAAAGACAAAGTTGGATTGAATCTCAACCACTAGCGTGTCTCCGCTAACGACATCGATGGCATGCTTCAGCGTAATCCACCGCCATGCATGGTCGTTGTCAAATGAAAACTCGCTCTGAACCCGAAGATCACTCGCCGAAACGATTTCCGCTCCGTTCTTTTGGATGGAAATCATTGTTTCCGTTCCTAGCCCTGCCGTCAGACATCCAATCCCTTCGATGCTATATGCATAGTGAAATGTGAACGCTGTTCGAAGGGGTGAGAAGTACAGCGCATGGTCTGTTGGAGGTTGCATGATGACCTGCACGGATGCTTCTTTGGCAGCAAAACGCTGACCCACAAGGGACTTCATCCGCTCAACGTAAATCCGCTTCCAGCTCGTCATAAGGCCTCCATCTACGTACATCCCACTCGCTTACACGAAGGGATGCATCAACCGTATCAGCGCATGTACCAGCCAGAATTGATTGGAATATTCCAGCTGGCACACACACAACTGAACATACTAAATGGGTTGAATATGATTCAGGTTGATGAGCATTTTGAACGCTGCAGAGAGAGTGCACACGTATGTAAGTCATCAACAGTACTGTCGGACAAACGCCTTCCTTACGTCAAGGGAAAGGGCTTCTAACTTTTTCTAACTTTTTGTTAGATCCGTTCATTTCGTAATGATACGAAGACTTCCATAGGCTAAACGATAAACGTGACCCCTATTTGATTATGTTACGAACTTGGATACGTCTACGTAATATTGTACCTGTGGCACCAAGTAATCCGATGGAAATAAATGCCAGTGATGACGGCTCAGGGGCAACATTTGAGCCCGGATTTGTCGTTGAGACTTTGACATTTGCAGCCTCCGCAGAGGCATCTGGAAGATCTGGAAGCAGTGATAACCCAGCGCTCTCCGAATGGCTCGGAGCGGATTACGATGCACCGCTTCGGGAATGCAGAAACCGATACTGCCCTTACGCTGACCGTCCGCCTTCCTGGACATCAACGCGTAGGGAGCTTTGTCTCGCTCACCTTTGATACCAACGGAGCGCTCAATGCACTCCTGCGACCCATCCCCCAAAAGTCATCCAACGTGGCACTCACCTATATCCGCAAATATTACGGGCGCGAAATCTCGACGGGGAGTCTCAGTTAAAGCATCCCCTTCGCGTACTCAAAAACTGCAGGCGGCTACGTTGCCGGCCACTACAACAACACGTTTTGCGTTTACAACATCAGCCAGCTGCCATAACCCCCCCCTGACAGAGAAAGGAGACGTGGCAGGGGAATGCAC